>CAJBBV010000204.1 GCA_903951405.1 uncultured bacterium | reverse complement strand
TCAACTTTTACTACATTAAAAGATGAAACTGACATAGTATCAGGCTTAGTAGCATATTATCCTTTCAGCGGGAATGCGAATGATGAAAGTGGGAATGGGAATCATGGAATTGTTAATGGAGTAACATTAACAACTGATCAATTTGGAAATGAGAATAAGGCATATTCTTTTAATGGTAATTCTAATTATATAACAATCCCCTATAGTCCAGTTTTTGATCTACCTAATTCATTTACAATATCAGTTTGGCTAAATACAACTGATGTTGATTTAGGACAAAGAATAATAGATAGATCGACTGGAGGGACATCCGATGATTGGCTAGTAGACCTTAGTCCAAATCCAACTGATTTAAAAAAAATTAGATGTTTAGCTGGTGGAGTTACTACAAATCTACCTTATAGCAATCCTTCTGTGATTCAAAATAATACCTGGTATCTAGTAACAATAACTTATGATATGCAAAATATAAAATTTTATATAAATGGAATTATTGACAAAGTCATACCACTAAATAGTTCAACTCCAATTTCTAACAATTTTGTAAGAATAGGCGCATCAACAAGTGGTGGCGCAGGATTTTTTAGTGGAAAAATTGATGATATACGAATTTATAATCGTGCATTAAGTCAAGCAGAAATCACATATTTACTTACGCATTAAATTATACGCTACAGCCATTGCTGTCATTCCGAGCGAAGGGAGGAAAGAGGGAATAGGCAATAGTAAAGAGGTGAGAGGTAAGAGGTAAGAGGTAAGAGGCAAGAGGTAAGAGGTAAGAGGTAAGAGGTAAGAGGCAAGAGGTAAGAGGTAAGAGGCAAGAGTAAACAGCCCCCAGCGTTCAGCGCCAAGCGAATTGTATTCAACCCCCAACCCTCAACTCCCAACCCAAGCATTCAGCGCCCAGCGCCCAGCGTTCAATCCCCAAACTCCCCTCTAAACTTTTCATACTCTTCTGTAGTTGGTGCCATCATGCAGCCCATGTACTCAAGGCATTTCGGACAACCCATGTCGATGACCATCGACTCGTAAAGCTCTATCGCCTGTAATTCAATTCCCTTGCCAGTCCAGCCACACTTCGGACAAGTGAAATCCTCTCGCTGAAATACCCCATATGTTAATACCGGCATAGTTGTTTTTTTAGTTCGTTAAGATTTGTTTTCATTATGACATAAATCTACATGCCCACTCCGTAGTCTATCTAAGGTGAAAACTATTTTTACTATCCCGTCAATCCTCCAATAGAGTAGGGTCTGTCGGAATATATTTGTTATGCGTTAAAATTATTGACGCACCAGCCGTTGCACACCTATACACCAAACACACCAAACCAATCACCATGACAATCCTAAACTTGCCCATCGCAGCCGTTCAATACAAGGACGTGCTTTTTGAAGATGACTTCGATAACAATATCGCCGGCTGGGAGATCATTGAAAATGAAGATGAAAAAAGCATGCTGCGCGACAGTTATTATTTCATGGAAAATAAAACGAACAACAACTGGATGTTCTACCATAAAGAACTCGCCAAACCTTTTCCACAACATTTTATCATCAACACAGAGATTGAACTATTAGAACATGATGGCTTCGGACAGTTTGGCTTAGTGTGGGGATTTAAAAAACAACACGATATCTTAAATCGATTTGCCGTGTCTGCTGAGATGAATCGATTTTCTGTATTATGCTATGAAAAAGATCACGCAAGAACCTTTCATCGGTTCAGTGGTATGTATGATCGGGGAGAGAATAAAACGACCAAGTACTTTTTGTCGATTATGCTCTTAGAAAACTACTATTACTTTTTCTTGAACCCACATAGCAAGCCTGTATACATCTGTCATAAATCGCATTTGCATTCTGAAGGAAACCGCTTTGGATTTTTTGTTGAACCAGGTGTGATCATTCGAGCAGACAATATTAAAGTACAACGCATCATCATCAAGTCTGATTATGATGGATCTGCTTGGATGCCACTAGGAAGTGAAATGCTGAGTGGACGATAATCTATAGTAGGTGAATTATTACTTATATAACTTCCCCATCTTTTTCACCAGCTCAGCCATTGTCTTTTGAAGTGATGCCGGTTTTTTGATGGTGCACCAAGGGCCAAGGGAAAGTATGCGCAGGTATAATTCTTCGTTGATGAATACCGTGATGCTGATGGTGGTGATGCCATTCTTTTCACTGATCAGTTTTTGTGAAGGATGGATGGGTTCCAACAGAATGAGTTTGCTGATGGGTTCTGTAATGGCCAATTCAACCGCCACTGGTTTTTGTTTGCCTTCCATGATGCCCGTTGCGAATTGGAAAAACCCTTCCGGATGAAAGTCTGGCCTTCTTTTATGTATGGTTGCGATTGTTTCCAACGAAGAGATACGATCTAATGCAAAGGTTAGGTAATCTTGACGTTGCTCTTCCCATCCAATCACATACCAGCGGTTGCGGTGTTCTTTTAAGAGGTAGGGTACAATGGTGTATGAGCCTGTTTTCTTTTTATAGATGTTGTGGTAGGTGAATTGAATGGCGTATTTTTTCTTGGTGGCTTCGTAGATCGGGTTTATCCATTCCATGCCATTGGATTCGATGGCTTTTTCGAATTGGATGAATTGGTCGTTGATGGGATCATGCGATTCCAGTCCGAGCGAGAAGCGCGTATTGATTCGTTCGATGGCGCTTTTGAAATCGTTGAAGATGGGAACGTTTTTATATTGGTAGAGCAGTTGTGCAGAAAAGGAGAGAGCGTTCCATTCTTCTTCTTGCAGACTGAGGTCTGAAATGGAGAAGCCGATTTCAGCGTACGCGTAACCTTTGTGTTGTTTGGAATAGACGATGGGAGCGTTGAAGCCAATGGGGTGGTCTTTCTTCATCGCCGCGATGTCTTTTTCGATGGTAGAAGGCGAGACGTCCGTATTGAGCAAGTTGGCACAATGGTTGGCCAGGTATTCTAACAAGGGAAATGATTTTCGCTTGTTGTTGATGCATTGATCGATGATGC
>CAJBBV010000203.1 GCA_903951405.1 uncultured bacterium | reverse complement strand
TTGCTATTAGATATAGGGGTGAATGGATTAGGGCACCGTAAAAATCTCCTCCAAGCCAATTTTATCGAGACAGGTATTTCTATAAAGTCGCACAAAAACGGTGAGCGAGTTATATTGGTACAAGAATTTGGCTCAAAGGAATAGGTTCCACGTGGAACATTGTTCAGTACTCCCATTTTTTTAAATGAAACAGCTAGTGGAAATTTAGTTAATGGCTTTACTTCTTTATTATATTACTGATTGCCCATTTGTTTTGGCATCGTAACTTCGCGGTATGTTTCCTGTATATGATGTAATTGTTGTTGGTGCCGGCCATGCTGGATGTGAGGCTGCTGCGGCCGCCGCAAATATGGGCAGTAAGGTTTTGCTGGTTACTATGAATTTACAGACCATCGCTCAGATGAGTTGTAATCCTGCCATGGGCGGAATTGCAAAAGGTCAGATCGTACGGGAGATTGATGCCTTAGGTGGGTATTCAGGAATTGTCACCGATCAGTCAATGATTCAGTTTAGGATGTTGAACCGCTCAAAAGGTCCTGCCATGTGGAGTCCACGTGCACAAAGTGACCGAATGCTATTTTCTCAGAAATGGAGAGAGATGCTTGAGGCAACACCCAATCTTTCATTTTACCAAGACATGGTGAATGGATTACTGATAAGGGATGGCCGTTGCACTGGAATTATCACCGGCATGGGGAATGAAATTCAGGCCAAAACGGTGGTGCTGACGAATGGTACTTTTTTAAATGGCATTATACATATAGGGGAGAAAACCTTTGGCGGTGGTAGGATGGCAGAGAAGGCGGCTACTGGAATTACAGAACAACTTGTATCATTAGGGCTTCAAAGCGACCGACTTAAAACTGGAACACCGCCTCGACTGGATGGAAGGAGTTTAGATTATTCAAAAATGGAGGAACAGAAAGGGGATGATGAGATCTCTGGTTTCTCTTATTTGGACATAGAAAGAATCTCTCCTGCTCAACAACGTAGTTGTTGGATTGCATATACTAACGTAGATGTACATGATTCGCTTAAAACTGGATTTGATCGGAGTCCAATGTTTACAGGTAGAATTGAAGGGACCGGACCACGTTATTGTCCAAGCATTGAGGATAAGATTAATCGTTTTGCAGACCGTGATCGGCATCAATTGTTTGTGGAGCCAGAAGGCTTTAATACAGTTGAAATATATTTGAACGGATTTTCAACATCATTACCAGAAAGTGTTCAGTATCAATCACTTATAAAGATTCCTGGCTTTGAAAACTGCCGTATGTTTAGGCCTGGGTATGCCATTGAATATGATTATTTCCCTCCACATCAATTGAATTATTCGTTAGAAACCAAACAGATTGATGGATTATTTTTTGCTGGTCAAATCAATGGTACTACAGGATATGAGGAAGCAGCATGCCAAGGTTTGATGGCAGGAATTAATGCACACCAAAAAGCCTTTGAAAAAGAGCCATTGATTTTGAAACGCAATGAAGCATATATTGGGGTGTTGATTGATGACTTGATAACCAAAGGAACGGAAGAGCCTTATCGCATGTTTACTTCTCGAGCAGAGTTCAGAACATTATTGCGACAAGATAATGCAGACATGAGGTTGACTGAAATGGGCTATCAAATTGGTTTAGCATCGAGAGATCGGTATGAAGCAGTTTGTACCAAGAAAGAAAATGTAGCGTCTATCATTAAATTATTTAATGATATATCTGTAGAGCCTGATTTGATTAATGCATATTTTGAAACAGCTGGTTCGGCTGCGCTGACTCAAAAACAAAAGCTCGCTCAACTTATTTTACGTCCTGGCATTGCGGCTAAAGATATCATTGAAAGTATTCCATCTTTGCAAGGTGAATTTTCTTCTTTTTCTTCTTTAGAAATTGAACAGGCTGAAATACAAATGAAGTATGCTGTTTATATTGATAAGGAAAAAGAAATGGTAGATCGTATGGCACAATTAGAAGGCCTGGAAATCCCTACTAGCTTTGATTTCAGTAAAGTACATGCAATTGGTACAGAGGCAAAAGAAAAATTAAAGCGCATTCAACCTAGAACACTTGGTCAAGCATCACGTATTTCTGGAATCAATCCAAGTGATGTGCAGATACTTATGGTATACATGGGGCGATAAGGATTACATTAGCATTAATTTTTTTATACATGCTTTCATACACTACACATGATTTAGTTCAGGCCTTCCCCATCTTTGATGAATCACTTGCAGATTTTATTATTGAGCATGGTGAATCAAAATTATTTTCTGCTGGAGAGGTGATGATGAGACCAGGGCAATTTTTTAAATATGCCATGTTAATAGTGAAGGGTCGTGTCAAACTTTATAGAGAAGGTGTAGAGGGGGAAGAATTTTTTATGTACTATTTAGAGAATGGGAATGCGTGCGCATTAAGTATGCTTTGCATGGCGAGGAATCAATCCAGTACTATCATGGCTGTTGCTCTCGAGGAAACGGAGGTTATCATGATTCCTATTCAGTTGATGGATTCGCTCATGAAAAATTATCCGACTTGGTATCATTTCGTTATAGAAACATATCGCTCTCGTTTTGAAGAGTTATTGACTGTTGTTGATCATATTGCCTTTAAAAATATGGATGAACGACTTGAGTGGTATCTCAAAAGGCAGGCATCTTCCTTAGGAAATGATTTAATGCTAACACATCAACAAATTGCCCATGATTTAAATTCATCAAGGGAGGTAATCTCTAGGTTATTGAAGAAAATGGAAAAAAACGGCCAGATTTCAATGGAACGCAATACCATACATTGGCTAGGGTAATATTGAATCTATTCTTCGTGTGATATATGTCACTTTAGTAACGGAAAGATTAGTGCACATTTGTAGTTATAGTATACTATTATGGAAATACTTGGCTATATCGCATCACTTTTTATTGGAGTCTCACTTGGTTTGATTGGCGGCGGCGGCTCTGTTTTAACTGTTCCTGTGTTGGTCTATTTATTTTCTGTAGAACCTGTATTGGCAACTGCGTATTCATTGTTTGTCGTAGGAGCTACTAGTTTAGTTGGAGCGATACCCAAATACAGAAAAGGCTTGGTTAACATGAAAACCGCTATTGTATTTGGTATACCATCAATTGCATCTGTTTATTTTACACGACGATTTATTGTACCGGCTATTCCAAATAACGTATTGACTATTGGAGATTTTGTGTTGACAAAGCCAGTATTTTTTATGTTGGTATTTGCTATCCTTATGGTATTTGCTTCGTATAGTATGATTAAAGGAAATGGAGACAAGGAGGAAGAGGCAACAGAGCAAAAATTTAATTACCCATTGATTATAATTGAGGGCTTATTGGTTGGTTTGCTCACAGGAATAGTGGGAGCGGGCGGCGGATTTTTAATTATCCCTGCTTTGGTTATTCTAAGTAAGTTGCCCATGAAAAGTGCTATTGGGACTTCCTTATTAATCATAGCAGCAAAATCTTTGATTGGGTTCTTGGGAGATTTGTCGCATACAACCATGAATTGGAATTTATTGCTTCCCGTTACTGCTTTAGCTGTTGGAGGTATTTTTATGGGTGATTGGCTTTCAAAAAAAATGCAACCGCAGATATTGAAAAAACTCTTTGGATGGTTTGTATTGGTGTTAGGAATCTATATTATCTTAAAGGAAGTGATTATCAACTAATTTTTTTAAATTCACTAAAGCATATCTATATGAAAATTGAACAGATATATACAGGTTGTTTAGCACAAGGTGCTTATTATATTGAAAGCGATGGAGAGGCGGTAATCATCGATCCTCTAAGAGAGATTTCTTCTTATTTGGAAAAAGTGGCAAAAGATAATGCCAAGATCAAGTATGTTTTTGAAACCCATTTTCATGCTGATTTTGTATCTGGGCATCTTGATCTTGCGAAAGCAACTGGGGCAACAATAGTATATGGCCCAACAGCCAAAACAAATTTTGCCTCGCACACTGCTCATGATGGTGAAGAATTTAAAGTAGGTAAGCTAACCTTTACCTTATTACATACTCCAGGTCATACCATGGAATCTAGTTGTTATTTGTTAAAGGATGAACATGGAATTCCTGTTGCATTATTTTCAGGGGATACATTATTTATTGGAGATGTGGGCAGACCAGACCTTGCGCAAAAGGCTGCTCATATGACACAAGAGGAGTTGGCAGGTATGTTATTTGAATCCCTTAGAAATAAAGTAATGACGTTGCCAGATTCAGTTATTGTTTATCCAGCGCATGGTGCTGGGTCTGCTTGTGGTAAAAACATGAGTAAAGAAACAACAGATACCTTGGGGAACCAGAAAAAAAACAATTATGCGTTAAGGTTAAATATGACCAAAGAAGAATTTGTGAAAGAGGTAACTGATGGGTTAATGCCTCCTCCACAATATTTCCCGTTGAATGTTATGATGAATAAAGAGGGGTATGATAGTATAGATAAAGTTCTTGAGCGAGGTCAGCATGCATTAACCCCTGCTGCGTTTGAGGCGGTTGCCACTGAAACTGGGGCATTAATTTTGGATACACGTGATCCACAAGTTTTTACAAAAGGGTTTATCCCAAATTCAATCAATATTGGCATTGATGGTAGTTTTGCACCTTGGGTGGGTACCATGATTCCTGATATTAAACATGAAATTTTAATAGTCGCAGAAAAAGGAAGAGAAAAAGAAGTAGTAACAAGATTGGCGAGAGTTGGCTACGATCATTGTATTGGATTTCTCGATGGAGGTTTTGAACGATGGAAAGAGGCCGGATTTGA
Source organism: uncultured bacterium (assembly GCA_903951405.1). Classification (GTDB taxonomy): domain Bacteria; phylum Bacteroidota; class Bacteroidia; order Chitinophagales; family Chitinophagaceae; genus Pollutibacter. Next base: position 14,892 of record CAJBBV010000203.1, on the reverse strand, counting down.
AACCGATAGCATCGATTCAATTTCACCCGACGAGTTAAAATCAATAATCTCATCAGATGCTAATACAGCGATTTTAGACGTGAGAAAAAATAGCGAATATCTTTCAGAGCATCTTTTAAGTGCTGAAAATGCACCCTTGGATTTTATAAATGAGAGTGCTAAAAAAATAAATTCAGAGAAAAAATATTTTGTTCACTGTGCTGGTGGTTATCGCTCGATGATTTTTATATCCACGTTGAGGGCAAGAGGGTATCATAATCTAGTAGATGTAAATGGCGGGTTTAAAGCCATTAAAGAAAATGGCGGCTTTACCTTAACTGATTATATTTGTCCAACCACCTTATTATAATTTTTAAAATTAGTTATTCATGCATTTTATTGAATTGATAAAACAACCTTGGCCATGGTATGTAGCTGGTCCTTTGATTGGACTGATGGTCCCATTATTGCTCATTTTTGGGAATAAGACTTTTGGTATTTCCTCATCATTGCGTCATATATGTGCATCCTGTGTACCTGCAAAAATTCCATTTTTCCAATACAATTGGAGAAAAGAAATTTGGAATTTATTTTTTGTTTTTGGTGTCTTTCTTGGTGGAATTATAACCCTATTCTATTTAAAAGATGATAGTGCAGTGGTGGTTAATCCAAAACTAGTTGCTGAACTTTCTCAATATGGTATAACTGATTATAGTGGATTAATTCCAAATGATCTTTTTAGTTGGGCATCATTGTCAACACCACGGGGAATAGTAATGATGGTACTTGGAGGATTTCTTGTGGGTTTTGGAACACGTTATGCAGGCGGCTGTACATCTGGTCATGCTATCATGGGGTTGTCTATGTTGCAGTTTCCATCGCTAGTTGCAACCATTTGTTTTATGGTTGGAGGTTTTATTATGGCAAATCTTATTCTTCCATTTATCTTATCCATGTAATATTATGAAAGAGACATTAAAAAATACCAATACTGATTTTGAAATGCGTTCATTGGATGCAATTTGTTTCAGTGAAGAAGAAATTAAAACACCCTCTTGGCATAACCTCAAGTATTTATTATTTGGAATTCTCTTTGGTATAATTCTTATTAAAGCTGAAGTGGTGTCTTGGTTTCGCATACAAGAGATGTTTAGATTGCAAAGCTTCCATATGTTTGGTGTGATTGGTTCGGCTGTAGCAGTAGGTGCGCTATCTGTTTTTCTGATTAAAAAATTTAAAATTAAAAGTATCTACGGTGAAGAAATTAAGCTTCCAGTAAAAAGCATGAATAAGGGTCAAATTATTGGGGGACTTTTATTTGGGTTTGGTTGGGCAATGACAGGTGCTTGTCCTGGTCCATTGTACGCTCAACTTGGATATGGCGCCACTGTTACACTAGTAACTATTTTCATGGCAATTGTTGGAACGTGGGTATATGGACTTCTTCGAGAAAAACTTCCCCATTAACGCTAACGGATGGAAAAACTATCATTTACCTATACTGTTTTTTTTCTCCTACCTATATTTTATGCTTGCAATGCACCAGCTCCAGTAGTTACTAAAGAAGAATCTGTTTGGCATGGTTGGAATAAATATCAAATTAAGCCAGAGGATAGTCTTACTGCTTACGGAAGAGAGTTAATTGAAAACACGTCTTATTATTTAGGACCTAAAGGCAAGGTTGCTCATATTAGTAATGGTATGAATTGTCAGAATTGTCACTTAGACGGAGGTACACTTCCATGGGGGAATAATTATAGTGCGGTAGTTCCTACTTACCCAAAATTTAGAGAACGGAGTGGTACTATTGAAACCATTGAAAAAAGAGTAAATGATTGTTTACAGAGAAGCCTGAATGGGCAGGCTATCGATTCACTATCAAAAGAGATGCGTGCTATTGTTTCCTATATGCATTGGATAGGAGATGATTTAGAAAAAGATAAAAAACCGAAGGGTTCAGGAATTTTAGAACTTACTTATTTAGATAGGCCTGCAGATCCTGTAAAAGGGCTTTTGGTTTATCAAACTAAGTGTGTATCATGTCATGGAGTAGATGGCGGAGGTAAATTAAATGAAATCGGAGGGTATACGTATCCGCCACTTTGGGGAGTAAATAGTTATAATACTGGTGCAGGTTTATTTAGATTGTCTCGATTTGCAGGCTATGTAAAGGCGAATATGCCTTTTTTACAAGCGAGTTATAAAAATCCTATTTTGAGTGATGAAGAATCATGGGATGTTGCCGCATTTGTAAACAGTAGACCTCGGCCAACAAAAGACCTTACAGGTGATTGGCCAAACATTTCAAAAAAACCGGTTGATCATCCTTTTGGTCCTTATAAAGACGGGTTTTCTGAGCAGCAGCACAAATTTGGACCATTCCCACCAATCGTTGCGTACAGAAAGAAGATGCAGAAGAAAGCGTAAACAATTAAATTTCAATTTAACATGAGTTCAACAGAAATGGAAGGTCAATGTTCATGTAACAACGAGCACTCTGGTAAAGACAGAAGGAAGTTTCTTAAAAATATTTCTTTAGGAGGTGCTTTACTAACTGGCGTTCCACAAATTGCATCTGCATTTCAACGTCAAGATGATTGGTCTAACATATCCAATAATTCAAAGGCTCTTAGTACGGATAAGGCGCAGAAAATTACGCTACTTCATACTGCAGATATTCATGCACAGTTGTATACGCATGATGAATTTTTTTTAGAAAATAATAAAGCAGTTTATAAAAAACGAGGCGGCTTCGCAGTCTTGAAAACCATGTTGGATGATCTTCGCAGAAAGAATCCAACCAATACATTGCTGATTGATGGGGGTGATTGTTTTCAGGGGGGCGGCGTTGCCGCATTGAGTGAAGGGAGAGCCATCATCCCACTTATAAATCATATTGATTATGACTTAGTGTTGCCTGGTAATTGGGAAGTTGTGTATGGGAAGGAGATGATGGAAAGAGATCTTGGTGGTTATACTGCGCAGAAGATTTGTGCGAATATGTTTCATGATACGAACGCTGCGAATCATGGGGAGTTAATTTTCCATCCTTGGTATGTTCAGCATTTTGGCAATACAAAAATTGGATTTATCGGGTACAATGATCCATTAACTCCCAAACGACAATCTCCTGCATATAGCAAGGGAATCAAGTTTACAAAACCTGAGGTTAATATTCAACGTTATATTAAGCACTTGCGTGATATAGAACAATGTAATCTGGTTTTTCTGGTAACTCATATGGGGCTAGCTCAGCAGGTTGATCTAGGTAACATGCCGTATGTAGAGGGTATTGATTTCATTTTGGGAGCTGATACACATGAACGCGTTAGGACGCCTATTCAAACTAAGTATACTAAAGTAACTGAGCCTGGTGCATTTGGATCATTTGTTTCTAAACTTGAACTGATTGTTGAAGGAGGAAAACTAAAAGACGCACATTATGAATTGCTTGATGTTGACCCTGAAAAATATCATCCAGATCCTGAAATGTTACGAAAAGTTGAAGATGCCAGAACGCCCTATGCGAAAGAGATGGATACCGTTATTGGAAAAACAAAAACAACCCTTGTAAGGTATTTTGTATTGGAGAATCCGATTGATAATTTAATCACAGATGCTATTCATTGGAAATATAAACCTGATATAGCGTTGAGTAATGGATTTAGGTTTTGTCCACCGTTAGTGGTAGACCAGAAAAAAGGTGTTGCTGAAATTACAAATGAGTTTTTGTGGAATATGCTTCCAGTTAATAGTGATGCAAAAGCCGGTGAAATTACGGGTAAGCAATTGTGGGATTGGCTTGAAAAGGAATTGCACAATGTATTTGCAAAAAATCCTGGGCATCGTTTTGGAGGGTGGGTTGTGCGTTTTGCAGGAATGCAAATCAATTTCACGGCCTATAATGAAATGGGAAATCGGTTGAATTGGGTAAAAATAAAAGGAGAAGAAATAGAGTTAACAAAGAAATATTCTATTGTAGCGTGTGAACGTGAAGGAGATCCTGATGATACATTATGTAGGATTGAAAAAGTTTCATCTGCACATAAACTTGGAGATACCTTACATAATATTATGAGGGAATACCTTAAGGAGCATCCGTTGGTTGCTCCAAAGGTAGAGGGTAGGGTAACTGCAACTGATGTACCGGAAGACTTACTTTCACAATTGGAAGGCTATGATTATCAATTCCGTTAAATTTAAATTTTACTTTTTATGAAATATTTATTTATAGTAGTAGCTTTTTTTCTTACCTCTATTGGATATGCACAGGATAAAAAATTGAAAGTGGTATGGGATCTTTCTGATGGAGATACTACAACTACTGCAGGGGTATTTAGGCAAATAAATAATGCATTAGTCCAAGTACCAGATTTGCAAATTGAAGTTGTTTTTCATGGGCCTGCTATTTATATGTTGGTGAAAGATACTAGTGTATTTATATCCAGAATAAAATTGGCAAAGGGAAAAGGAGTTGTACTATCTGTCTGCAATAATTCTATGAAGCGATTTAAAATTGATCCTTCACAATTGGTTGAGGAGTCGGCTATTATTCCTAGTGCAATAGTTGAATTAGTTAGAAAACAATCTGAAGGTTGGAGCTATTTGAAGGCAGGGCATTAGTATAATTAAAGTCCTTCTTAATTAACTGCTTAATTTTTTGAGTCGGTTTGTTGCTTGCGTGATGGTTTCCTCTTTTTTAGCGAAGCAGAAACGAATCACTTTATCATCTTTCCCATCCATGTAAAATGCAGAGACTGGTATGGTGGCAACGCCATACTTTTTTGTTAGTTCTATGCTAAATTCATTTGCTGGGAGATCGGAAATATTTTCATAGGTAGCGCAAATAAAATAGCTACCAAAGGAAGACAGCATAGTAAACTTTGTTTCTTTCATGCATGAAATAAAAAAGTCTCTTTTTGCTTGCATGAATTTGCTTAATGCTAAGTAACTGTTTTTATTTTTTAAATGTTCTGCCAGTGCAACTTGAGTAGGAGTAAAACAGCAGAATGCATCAAACTGATGAATTTTTCTATATTCATCCATTAGGGGTTTAGGTGCAACGCAATAGCCCAATTTCCAACCAGTACAGTTGTATACTTTTCCAAATGAGAAGCAGACAAAACTTCGCTCGAATAAGTCGGGGTATTTTAAAATACTGTTATGTTGCTTATCATCAAATATTAAATGTTCGTAAACTTCATCACTGATCAAATAGATTGATGTGTCTTTTAGAATAGAGGAGAGCATTAAAATATCTTCATGTGATAGGACGCTGCCAGTTGGATTATGAGGGCTATTTATAATGATGGCTTTTGTTTTTTCATTGATAGCCAATTTTACCTTATCCCAGTTGATGCTATAATTTGGAAATTCAAGCGGTATTCGGATTGGGATTGCACCATTTACTAGGATGTTTGGGATATAACTATCATAAGCAGGTTCAAATAAAATGACTTCATCACCTGGTCTTAAAATAGTTGTAAAGGCAGTGTATATAGCATAGCTTCCTCCAGGCGTAATGGTGATGCAATCTGTAGCCGAAATATTGGTGTTGTATAAGAATTTTATTTTTTCTGAAATGGATTCGCGTAATGCCGGATAGCCTGCCATTGGGGCATATTGATTATATCCATCGCCAATGGCTTTTTGAGTAAGGGTAGCTAGTGACTCATCCATTGGGAAGTCTGGAAATCCTTGTCCGAGGTTGATAGCATTGTATTCGGTTGCCAATGCACTCATTGTAGTGAAGATGCTTGTTCCTGTATTGGGTAGTTTGGAATTAATCGGATTCATCATCATTACTTATTGCATATGCTTAAAATTCAAAAAGGGATATGCTTAGACTATATTTTCAATTATTAAATAATTACTTTATTCAACTTTGCTTGTCTATAAAAATTTATCACCTTTATTTCGTTTTACTTCAGCTACGTATTGTTTGATCTCTTGTTCTTTATCTTTTTTACAAATGAGTAGTACATCTTTTGTATCTACCACAATATATTCATCCATTCCTTGAAGGATAACTAATTTATCGTTTGGTACATGTACCATGTTTTGAGTAGCATCAATTACAATAACATCATTTCCTGCAACTGCATTTCCAAGGTAATCTTTATTCATATTATCATATGCTGAATTCCATGTACCTAAATCACTCCAGCCAAATGCTGATGGAATAATGTAAACATTATCTGCTTTTTCCATGATTCCATAGTCAATAGAAATATTTGTACACTGTGGATAGATTCTTTCAATAGCTTCCGTTTCATTGGGCGTATTGAAATTTGATTTTTCAGCTTCAAATATTTCAGCAATTTCAGGAAGGTATTTTTCAAAAGCAGTGATAATATTATCTATTTGCCAAGCAAAAATCCCTGCATTCCAAAGGAACTCTCCACTAGATACAAATGTTTTTGCTAGTTCTTTGTCGGGTTTCTCTGTGAATGTTTTTACTTTATATACATTGTCACTCGCAGGTTGCTGTTCAAATTGAATATAGCCGTAACCTGTATTTGGGTGAGTTGGTTTTATGCCCAGGGTGACGAGTGCTTTGTGATGGCCGACAAAACTTAATGCTTCGAGGCATACTTTGGTGAAAGCAGTTTCGTCTTTGATTAGGTGATCTGCTGGAGCACAGATCAATGAGCCTTTTTCGTTTATTTTTCTAAGTTTATATGAAATATAGGCAACACAAGGTGCTGTATTTTTTCTTGAAGGTTCAGCAACAATATTTTTTAAAGGGATATTTGGGAGTTGTTTAACGACAATAGGAACATATTCTTCAGAGGTTACGATAAAGATATTTTCTGAGGGTATGAATTTTGTGAATCGTTCATATGTTTCTTGAATTAATGTTTTTCCTGTATTTAATATATCAAGAAATTGCTTTGGGTAAGCTGTTCTACTCATTGGCCAAAAACGACTGCCAATTCCACCTGCCATAATAGCTACATAGTGACTTTTGTTCATCATAAGTATAAATTTAGATAAGTCCTTCTTTGATTAAATCATGTAGGTGAAGGACCCCAGTATATGTACCATTCTCTATTACAAGAAGTTGGGTTATGTTATTTTTTTTCATCTTGGCTAATGCATCTATAGCCATAGCATCAGCTTCAATTGTTTTTGGCTCAAGGCTCATTATATCTTTTGCTAATGTTAATTCAAAGTCACTTCCTTTTTCCAACATTCGTCTTAAATCTCCATCAGTAATGACCCCTGTTAGCGATTCGCTTTCGTTTAATACGGCAGTTAATCCTAAGCGCTTATGTGTAATTTCCATGATTACCTCTTTCAGGCTACTTCCTTCTTTTACGTGTGGTTTTTTATTCATGTTACTGAGGTCTGAAACCCTTAGGTATAGTTTTTTACCCAATGCTCCGCCTGGGTGAAACTTTGCAAAATCATTTGCTGTAAATCCTTTTAATTCCATTAAGCAAACTGCCATAGCATCCCCCATTGCTAACTGCGCAGTTGTGCTTGAGGTTGGTGCTAGGTTATTAGGGCAAGCTTCTTGGCTTACAGTAGTGTTCAAGATATAATTGGCTTCATTTGCAAGAGAAGAATTAATGTTTCCAACCATGGCAATTAGAGGATTCCCCATATTTTTAATCAAGGTCGTCAACACTTTGATTTCTGGGCTTTCTCCACTTTTGGAAATTAATAATAAGATATCATCTTCTTGAATCATTCCTAAGTCGCCATGAATTGCATCGGCTGCATGCATAAAAATCGAAGGCGTGCCCGTGCTATTTAACGTGGCTACAATTTTTTGTCCGATGATGGCACTTTTACCAATTCCACTGATTACTAGCCGACCTTTAATGTGGTGTATGAGCTCAATGATTGTTTCAAATTCATTATCTATATACGAGGTTAATGCCAATATGGAATTGGCCTCTAGGGAAAGGGTATTTTTAGCAATATCCTGAATGGATTGTCTTTGCATGGAAAATAGTTATAAAATCAGGATCAATTTAGCATGGCAAAAGTACCATATTTATGGATGTTTTTAAATCTACCTATGTAATATATGGCATTGCTGTAAATCTACTTATAGGTATGAAAAGTTAAAGAATGTTTTTAGGCTGTATATACCAATTTACTACAAGGAATATTGACCTAGATTCGGTAAATTTGTTATGCCACCTTAAAAATCGCCATTTCGGCAATTTTATCTACGATTTCGCTTGTTAATTGATCATTTTATTAAAAAAGGCCTGCATCTTACCCATGTCCCCTATAAAATCTTCTTCAAAATCGTCTATAAAATCATCCACAGCTAGTACTTCCTCGGTTAATCAGCCTGAACTGTTAACTCCATTAAGGGAGTTTTTCGGTTTTGATGCGTTTAGAGGCAATCAGGAAGTGGTTATTCAAAATTTATTTAAGGGCAATGATACGTTTGTAATTATGCCAACTGGAGGTGGTAAGAGTTTATGCTATCAACTTCCTGCATTGACTATGGATGGTTGTGCCATAGTTGTTTCTCCTTTGATTGCGCTGATGAAAAATCAGGTTGATTTGGTAAGAGGATACAGCAGTAAGGATAATGTTGCCCATTTTTTAAATTCGACGTTAAATAAGAAAGAGATCAAGGAGGTTCAGAATGATTTAAAAACGGGTAAGACTAAAATATTATACGTTGCTCCAGAAACGTTGACAAGACAGGAGAATATTGATTTTTTTAGTGATTTAAATGTATCTTTTTTTGCAGTTGATGAGGCCCATTGTATCTCAGAGTGGGGGCATGATTTTCGACCTGAATACAGGAGATTGAGGGAGATGATGGATCAAATCAACAAAAAAGCCCCTGTAATTGCTCTAACAGCCACGGCGACTCCTAAAGTACAGCATGATATTGTGTATAATCTTGGGTTGAGAAAACCGGATATTTTTATTTCTTCTTTTAATAGGCCAAACCTTTATTATGAGGTCATATCGAAGGTAAATAAAGATCAAACGATCAGAGGAATCGTTCGATTCATCCAAGAGAATAAAGGGAAGAGCGGAATTATTTATACGTTAAATCGTAAAACTACAGAAGAGTTAGCTGCATTGCTGAATGTGAATGGCATTAAAGCATGTGCTTATCATGCAGGATTAGACAGTAAGTTAAGGGCAGAGAGACAAGATCAATTCTTAAATGAAGATACTCAGGTGATTGTTGCAACCATTGCCTTTGGGATGGGAATTGACAAGCCGGATATACGGTTTGTCATTCATTTTAATATTCCCAAAAGTTTGGAAAATTATTATCAAGAAACAGGAAGAGCAGGGCGAGACGGTATGGAGGGGAAGTGTATCTTGTATTATTCTCATAAAGATGTTTCAAAGCTTGAACATTTTTTACGGGATAAGCAATTGAGTGAACGTGAGGTGGGCGGACAACTTATTGATGAAATGGTTTCTTTTGCTGAAAGTGGGCAATGTAGAAGAAAAGTGCTCATGACGTATTTTGGTGAACCATATGTTGCGGAGAATTGTGGCAGTTGTGATAATTGTCTTCATCCGAAAGAACGCATTGAAGCAAAACAAAATGCCATCCATTTGCTTAAAGTAATTAAGGCGCTAGATGAACGATTTTCATCGGATTATGTGTTGAATATATTAATAGGAAGAATGATTCCTCAGATACAAATGTATAGGCATGATGAATTGAGTGTATTTGGCTGTGGTGGTGATGAGACCGAGCATTATTGGTTATCCTTAATTCGTATGATGCTGCTAGAAGGATTTCTTCAAAAAGATATTACTGAGCATGGTGTTCTAAAATTCACGAAAGCAGGTTTAGCCTTTTTGAAGAAACCTGTATCATTTCAATTGGTGATGACGAATCCATTTGATGATGCTTATGAAGATGATGAAGATGCTGTAGCTGATACCACAATTCCTGCTGCATCGGATGTACAGTTATTTGAAATGCTGAAGGAGCTTAGGAAGGAAATTGCCAAAGAAAAAAAATTACCTCCTTTTGTTATATTCCTTGAGAGTTCATTGGAAGACATGTCAATTCAGTATCCAACGACCTTGGAAGAATTAGAGAGAATTAGTGGTGTAAGTAAAGGAAAAGCTCAGCGGTATGGTCAAAAATTTGTAGAGGTTATCTCGGCATATGTTGTTGAAAATGAAATAGTGAAGCCAGATGATTTTTTCATGAAAAGCATCGTAAACAAGAGTGGCAATAAAGTATTTATAATTCAACAAGTAGATAAAAAAACGGCTCTAGACGTTATTGCTAAAAGTCGTGGTATTCCAATGGATCAATTGTTGGAAGAAATGGAGACTATCGTAGCTAGTGGAACAAAGTTGAATTTAGGATATGCCATAGACCAGATGGTTGACGAAGATGATCAAGTGGATATTTTAGAGTATTTCAAAAGCTGCGAAACAAGTAGCCTTGATGTGGCTAAATCTGAGTTATCAGATTTAGATCTGGAGTGGGAGCAACTTAAAATTATGCGAATCAAGTTTTTGTGTGATTTTGGTATTTAGATATGCTGCTCATTTTTTTATTAAGTTATTATTAAATAGATCTTAGATAGAAATAAGTAGTAATAATCTTTTAACTTGCAATTATGAAGGCGAATATGTTACTTTCTCATCGACCGTGTCACTTTGCATGGATATATGCGGGCTTGAACCCGATGCCTGATTACTAGCTTCTCAATTTATACTTTCTTCACAACAGGGTTCAATATCCCATAGGATTTAATTATACGCAAAATTTATCATGCTAGTCATTCATATCATATGATATGGTTGTTGATATTTCTAACAATTTGTCTCTACACATAACTTTTTTATATGTTTCATTTTAATATTACTTCTGAGATAGGTCAATTAACTAAAATATTAATTCATAGTCCTGATAACGGATTAGGTAAGGTTGTTCCATCAAAAGCACAGGATTGGTTATTTGAAGACATTGTACATCTTGATACAATTCGGCGCGAGGAGTATGATCATTACATTAAGCTATTGATGTATTTTCTAGACCCTAAAAAGATAAAAGGTAGATTAAAAGAAATTGATGCTCCTGAATCAAATAGGGTTTTTTATCAACCAAGTCATAATGACTTTCATCGCTCTGAGTATGTCATTGAACTGCAGTGGCTATTAGCAGAGGTGTTATCTGATAAATTATTGTGTTCTCAAATTATTGCTTCGGTATGTGCTATTGAAGGTTGCACCCATTCAACACAAGAACTTTTACAAACCTATACCCCATCTGAATTAGCTAGTTGTCTATTATCTGGTACAGGAAATGATAAGTCTGTTCTTTTTGCTCCGATTCCAAATTTCATATTTACACGGGATATTGGGATTGTAATTAAAGATCATATTGTTTTGAACAAGCCTGCAAAAATTGCTCGGCATCGTGAAGCACTGCTAGCAAAGTATATTTTTTTCTATCATCCCATATTCAGTGGAAGTAGAGAGAATATTATTGAGTTGCATCAAAATAGACCTGCATTTTTAATTCCGGATAATCATAGTGAAAGCATTATCACATTAGAGGGTGGGGATGTGATGATGATATCTGAAGATCATCTTATTATTGGCATAAGTGAACGAACTAGTGCTGCTGCTGCTGCCCAGTTAGCAGAAAAAGTTTTTGAAAAAAATTTAGTATCCAAGGTAAGTATGGTCAGTATTCCACATAAGCGTGACTATATGCATATTGATACCATATTTACACAAGTTAAAAAAAATGTATGGGTGATGATGGGCTTGTTTTCGGAGCAGATGAATAATCAGCATAATTCTATTTCAATAGAAAAATTCTTAATTAATAAAAGTGAGGATCAGGTTAGTGTTATGCAGTTTACTAAACGTGAATTAACTGAACCAAAGTACTTTTCAAGTTTAGAAGCATTGCTTCGCGATATTAGCATACATGATTTTGGCTGCGATGAAGTACAGATTATTTTCTCTGGGAACAATGAGTATCCATATTCTGCAAGGGAGCAGTGGACGGACTCTTGTAATTTGCTGGCATTGAAAGAAGGCGTTGTACTCTCCTATGATAGAAATGGGAAAACAAATGCTGCTTTTGAGCAGGCTGGTTTTTCGTTGGTACGTGTTCAAGATTTAATTCAGGATTTAGAAATGGATAGCATTTCAGCAGATGATATTAAGGATACCGTTATATTGATGCCTTCTGCGGAATTATCTCGTGCAAGAGGTGGTTTCCATTGCATGAGTATGCCGTTGAATAGAAGCAAGATATAGGGTTAAATGATAATTACATACATATGACTAGATTCTCACGTCTTACATCTTTATTAATGATTGAGCCTACTTGTTTTGGATTCAATGAAGAAACGGCAGTAAATAATTATTTCCAGCAGATGGTGAAGATTGAAGATGTTCAAGCAAAGGCATTGAATGAGTTTACTGATTTTGTATCGTTGTTAAGGTATTATGAGATAGTGGTTAATGTGATTCAAGACACTCCTTTCCCCCCAACTCCTGATTCTATATTTCCAAATAATTGGATTTCGTTTCATGAAGGAGGTCGAATTGTTTTATATCCAATGTTTGCAAAGAACCGAAGAGCTGAAAGGAAGCACACTGTTTTAGCTAACGTTCATGAATTGATTAGTGTTCGAGAAAAAATTGATCTTACCCATTTTGAGCAGGATAATAAATTTTTAGAAGGTACGGGGAGCATGGTTCTAGATCGAAATCATAAAATTGCCTATGCGTGTTTATCGGAAAGAACACATGGTGAAGTACTTGAACTATGGTGTAAAGAGTTGGGGTATACTCCATGTTTATTTCATGCATTAGATAGAAATGATAAAGATATTTATCATACGAATGTATTAATGTGTGTTGCTGATACCTTTGCCATTGTTTGTCTTGATGCTATTCAAGATGAAACTGAAAAAGAAAAATTGATTAGTCTATTTGCGTCGAATGGACAGGAAATCATTTCGATCAATTTTTATCAGATGGAGCACTTTTGTGGTAATATGTTACAAGTATCTAATGTAGAAGGGCAATCTTTTTTAGTGATGTCTACCCAGGCCTATGAAAATCTCACAAAAGAGCAGGTAAAAAAGATAGAGTCCTATAATCCTATAATACATAGTCCACTCTATACGATAGAAACAATTGGTGGTGGCAGTGCTCGGTGCATGATGGCGGAGGTATATTCTTGATTTATAATTATGAAAGCCTATAATAGTTATATATTTAATAATCATTTATACCCTTCGTCTAATCTTTGCAATGATTTTGGTATTTAATAGAGCATATATTATTTTTCTTTTCTTCGTTTTACTCGGGGCTTGTTCACCTGATGAAAAATGGATTGTTATTGAGTGTAAATAATCAGAAGTTGGTTCTTTTCGAGTCTAAATAATAAAATTCATAGTTAACCTTTATCTATATTTTTAATTACTGGTATGAAAAATGTTTTATTGATTTTATTCTTATTCATTTCAACTGTGCGCGCGCAATCTGTTTTGCCAACTGCTGCTCAACTGAAATGGGCTGATGCAGAAATTGGCGTATTGATTCATTTTGACATGCCTGTTTTTGAACCATCGTATGATTTTAGAAGTGATTGGAGTTATCATCCCGCCTTATCTGTCTTTAATCCAACTCAATTGGATACTGATCAATGGATTAAAGCATCTAAAGCAGCTGGAGCTACTTATGCAATTCTTGTTGCCAAACACTGCAGTGGTTTTAGCCTTTGGCCTACAACGGCACATCCGTATAGTGTTAAAAATACTCCATGGAGAAATGGTCAAGGTGATATCGTAAAAGATTTTATTGCTTCTTGTACTAAATATGGGTTAAAACCAGGTATATATGCGAGCACCACTGCGAATGGATATTTGCAAGTAGATAATCCTGGGAAAGTAGTTTCTGGGAATGAAACAGAACAACTAAAATACAATGAGGTTGTGCGTACTCAGTTGACTGAATTATGGTCAAATTATGGAAAGTTGTTTGAGGTATGGTTTGATGGAGGTGTTTTGCCTCCAGAAAAAGGAGGCTTTGATGTGTTGTCTATGTTAAAGGAAAAACAACCTGAGGCCATAGCATTTCAGGGGCCATATGGTCATGAACATAATATTCGTTGGGTAGGGAATGAAGAAGGTGTTGCGCCTTATCCTTGTTGGTCTGTTGCAGATTCGACTACATCATCTTCTGGTGTTGTAGAGATCAAAGGATTAAATGGAAACCCGAAAGGACTTTTTTGGTGTCCGGGTGAATCTGATTTTCCATTACGGTTAAATTCATCCTTTCAAGGGGGTTGGTTTTGGCATAAGGATGAGGATGATCAACTTCGCAGTATTGATGAACTCGTTGATAAGCATAGTAAAAGTGTTGGACGAAATACCAATATGTTATTGGGAGTTGTTGTTGATGATCGTGGATTGGTTCCTGATGTAGATGTAAAAAGACTTGAAGAATTTGGAGAAGTAATTTCAGCAAAATATGCTCATCCAATTGCAAGAAAGACTAATCAAGGGAAATCAGTTTATATAACTTTTGATGTACCTCAGCAGCTATCACGTATAGTAATAATGGAGGATATCTCAAAAGGAGAGCGTATACGAGAATATACTCTTTATGGAAAAGAGAATGGAGCATGGAAGTTATTATCCACTGGTTCAAGTGTTGGTCATAAGCGAATTGAAGTAGTTGATGGTGTATTTCAAGCCGTTAAGTTTGAGGTTACCAAGGCTGATGGTAAATTTTTTCTCAAGGAGCTAGCATGTTATTAATAAATTAAATTAGTTGAATATATAAATCAATTAAAATTATTACAATGATAAAATTCATCTTGGTTTTTGTTTTGGGTTTAGTTTCACTTGAGGGATTCAATCAAATTGATGATCAACGTTTAATTATTGTTACAACGGATGGGTTTAGATGGCATGA
>CAJBBV010000202.1 GCA_903951405.1 uncultured bacterium | reverse complement strand
GTAGAGCGTCTCCTTTACACGGAGAGGGTCCGCGGTTCGAAACCGTGTCAAGGTACCACACAATGTAGCGGTGGCAGAGTGGCCCAATGCATGGGATTGCAAATCCCAAAAGCCGTGAGTTCGAATCTCACCCGCTACTCCATATAGAAACTTTTTGTAGTAGCTACACTGGAACAACACCAAACTCAACTAGCCAGCGGCGTGTTGAGAGGTGCCGGGAAGAGCAGGGCTACCGTGGGTTCAAGCACCGCAGAGAGTTTTTATATAGACTGAATCAGTTTACCAAAAAAAAACTCCAAGCAATTTTAACATAAATAGTTGCATGACAAATTTTAAATATTTTATAATGATAATATTGATGGCATTGTCCATTGGTACATCAGCGCAAACTTTCCCTCAGAAAGAAATTATCATAATAAATCCGTCGTCTACTGGATCAGCCACGTGGGTGATATCTAGTATGATTGCTAACGCTATCAGCGCAAAAATAAAAATGCGTATTGTAGACAAGCCAGGTGCCGACAAAATGATCGGTTCAAATTTTTCTGCTGATGCTGCACCCGATGGATACACTATCCATATAGGCACAACTAGTGATATGTTTATACTACCTGTATTGAAGCCAAAAGGTATAAAATACGACGAGAACAGTTTTATACCGGTAGCATCAATTGCTACTCAAGATCCATTTTTAATAGTACCGGCAAATTCTCCTGCAAACAATCTCAAAGAATATTTGGATATGATTCGTCAGGATCCAAATGCTCGATCATTTGCTGTAGCAGGACCATTGACCAAGATATTAGCAGCCAGAGTATTTCAATTAGCTGGTACAGATATACAGGTGAATGAAATTCCCTATGCTGGTGACAACAAAATTATTGTGGATCTAGCTGGAGGACATTTGTCGGCTGGACTTAGTACGTTAACCACTGCTAAACCAGCATTAACTTCTGGAAAAATTAAGCTGATAGCATCATTTGGCAAATCTAGATCATTAGAGTTTCCTAACGTAAAAACTATAAACGAACAGTATCCTGGACTATTAGAGTCATGGTGGTGGGGATTTTATGTGCCCGCTGGTACTCCGGTTGACATTGTAAATTTTTTAAACGAATCAGTTAATGCTGTACTCAATGATCCAAAACTAATTGAAGAGCTTGCATCTAATGGATACACTGCTAATCCAATGACATTGTCACAGGTGACTAAACATCATCAAATAATGATGAAAAAATATACACCATTTGTTGACAAATATCTAAGATAGCGTTAAATGACTCCTTATTACGAAGTAGGAACACCACCAGAGACTCCATTTGTACGATTTACCAATCGGTTCCTGGCTGCTCACTATGCTGGCAAACATAATCTCAACATGCGATTTAACATGTATGATGAAGTATTTGATCAATGTAATTGGAGTCTCGAACCCGACTTGTCTTGGGATGCATTATTGGATATACGAGCACAACAAATAGCTGCAAAAAATAAACCCATTGTATTGTATTTTTCTGGAGGCACCGATAGTTATACCATATACAAAGTTTTTGAAAGAAACAACATACATATAGATGCAATTTACACTAGACCACGATATGATTGTGGAACTGATTCACTGGTACAAGTTTACGAATTATTTGATCGTGGGTTGTATGATAAAACTACTAAAATTATAATTAGAGATCTAGATGATGCAAACAAAAAAGCCTATGCCAATCCTGATTGGATATGGCAAGATGGTGTTAAGAATCAGTTTTCTATGCTGGCTGGTGATTCTGAATCCAATAGTCATGTGGCCGAAATAATTGGTACAGACGATTTCATTGGCATTATTGGTTTAGAAAAACCCAGATTAAAATTCATGTCAACAGGTGTATATTCTTATCAAGATGATGAAAATTATGGTCGGCCAATGGGAAATGAAAATATAGATTGTTTTTATATTTCTCCTGACTTACCTGATCTACATATTAAACAAAGTTATATGCTGTTGAAATACATTAAACAACTTTCTGCACCACAGGCAATGCCAATTGATCTTGTAAAATTCAATAAAATTCACGTTCCTTTTGAATTTAATTGGTTAGATTACAGTTTAAAAGGTTGTGGAAGATACGGAGATCTCAATCTCAGTGACCGACAACATTTACGAACCTGGGCTGGTGGGCTAACTATTCCTACTGGTAAATTTGATGGATCAGAATTTAGAGGTCGTGGGGATACATTGTTTAGATCAGGAATAGGGACACAAATGTTTAAAAATTACACTGATGGCATCATGAGTGTGGTAAATGATAAAGCAGCGGAATTTTTAAACATAAATCAAAATAACTTTTTTGGAATGCGTAGTTTTCCATCAAAGATGTACAAATTAACATTTTGAAAATACTCGGTATAGTGAAATGGTATCACCCGTGCTTTGGGAG
>CAJBBV010000201.1 GCA_903951405.1 uncultured bacterium | reverse complement strand
CAAGAGCATTGACACAGGCAACTTTACCATATGCCATGTCTATTGCAAATAAAGGATGGCAAGCTGCAAGTAATGAAATTCCATCATTAGCCAAAGGTTTAAATATTGTTGCCGGGAAGGTATTACACAAAGGAGTTGCTGATGCATTTGGATTACCATTAGAATTATAATTTTATTTTAACAACTAGAGACTTATCTAAACTAAAAAACCCCTTGATTATCAAGGGGTTAATTGTTTTTATGCGGACCGGACGGGACTCGAACCCGCGACCTCCGCCGTGACAGGGCGGCATTCTAACCAACTGAACTACCGATCCTCTAAATAACCATAAGGTCATTTTGGGGTGGCGAAGATAACAATTTTATTTTTTTAAAAACAAATGAAGTGGGATTTTATCTTTTAAAAGACCTCCCCCAAATCAAAACACCCTAACCCCGCTTTTTACACCGCTGAATACCAGATAACGCCTTCTGATCCAATGCATTTTTAAAGGCATGACCATCCATGTCCAAACACTCTGTATAATAGCCAACAGCCTTGCTGTAATCACCCTTTTTCTCACTAAGCAACCCCAACTGCAATGCAGCACGAGAAGCAAAATAAGCAGGCAGATTTCTGCCCTTATCTATTGCCGACTGGTAGTATCGAGAAGCCAATTCATCCTCCTCCAATAAGTCGTATACCCTTGCCAATCGATATGCAAATTCAGTTCTATCGGCCTGGCTATCAAAATCATTCGATGTTTTGCCAGAAAGCACACGAATAGCCTCTCGCTGATAGCCCCCATCGCTCAATAACCTCGCCTTCAACAATAATGCATTAGGCCATATGCCCAACGTTGCATTTTCACTAGCCAACTTATCCGCCTCAGTAACAAGACTACCCTTTCTAACTAGCTCATTTCTGTAAAAAATGGCGGTTTTCATATCACCTTGCAAATAAGCAACCCAACTTAATTTTTCATAGGCATCCTTCACATAAAATTTGCCCTTAAACTTTTTAGTAAATAGAGTAAACTCCTGCTCAGCACGCTCGTAATTCAATTGATTTAAATAGGCATAGCCCTTCTCATAATGCCAAAACGGAATGGTCAAATATTCAGGCGATTGATCAAGCTGATTAACAACCTCAAGTGCTCTGCCTGAAGACTGATGAGTTAAATAGAGATTTGCTGCCATGTAGGCATGCAAATGATTCTTCCTGAAATCATATGGAGCTTGTGCTAAAAAATCGAAGGCTTTTTTCTCATTTCCCTCAAAATTCATGACTAAATAAGGATACATAAATAGTGCGTCACTTTTAAAATAAGTAGACACTGTAGTTTTTTCATTGATGTACTTCAATACCATAGCATTCCCTTCAGAAATGGAACCTGTCATGCCAAACAAATTAACTAACCACATATACCCTTTGGGGATGGTTCCAATGACTGTATTGATCAAACCAAAATACAACTCATTAGGGGTGAAATCGGGAAATAAGGTTCTGTTCTCTTTCAATAACACATAAGCCTTTCTAAAATCCATTGCTGCTTGAAAATTCTTTTCAAATCGTATCGAAATAACCGCCCGATGTAAATGTGAAATCGCTAAACTATATAAATAAAAAGGAGAACCCTTAGGTCCTTTCTTCAAGAAGTCAATACGCTGATCAAACTGTGGATATAATCGCTTAAAGTCATCCGGATCTTCATTCAAAAACAACTGATCAAAATCCGCATAACTCTCAAGCAATGCATAAATCAAGTTATTCGGATCTGATTTTTTCAGCACTACAATTGAGGCTCTCCCTTCTGAAATACGAAGTGAAGCAATCTGCTCATAGGTTTTCTGCACATTGTCATTCCAAGTAAAATGTATCTGGGAAAAAAGACAATGAGCAAAAAAAAGAAACAAAGCTATTAAGCCAAAGCGCTTATTCATAGTTATAAACTGATTAACGTAATGGCAAAAATAATCATTTGTTTACCCGTTCACGCAATATCTTATTTTCATACAACAAGGACAAATTGAAAGGGTAGCTATAATAGGAGAAACGTCCAATCTTCAAAGAAGAAAAGAATTGCTTATAAGGGTTAGCCAACATTGAAGCCATATTGGCCACAAAAAAAGGATAATCTTTTCTCAGGAGTTGATCTTTTGATACTTCATCAAGCGCAGTATCACGAACTCCCAATTGCAATAATGCATTGTGCAATAAAAGTTGCTCAAGTGCATAATCCGTCTTTCCCAATAAGGCTTTTGCCTGTGAAATAAGGGAAGACTTCAATTCTAATAAAGGGGCATAATCAGTGTAGGCCATCAGTCGAGCAACATGATAAATAATCGTTGATGAATTCTCATAATGCTGTGAAACATATTTAGAAGAAGTAAGATGCTTATCATCTTTAATCATCGCAACCAATAAATCTAATGAAGCAGAATCAGTTTTATTTAAGGGCAACCTGTAAACAGCATTCATCAACATCACATTAGACAAAACACACAAATCAATATCAATAGGAAAATCTTTTCCTAACCATGTACTGTATACTGGCATCTGTTTATATTGCTTGTAAAACCCTTTAGTATATTTCAGGTTACCATTACGGTAATACAAAAAATGATCTTTCAGTGTATTTAGACTGCTATCCTTCGGACCAATCACCAGCATTCCAATAGAACAATCATCAATATCGTCTGGCAAGGCATTACGTTGATTATAACGGTTCATCCAACCAGCATTGGGAAATACCATGGGAGGATCTTTTTGCTAAAAATTATAGCTATTCCCATGGATCTTACTTTTAAAGAGTTCAAAATAAGGCAAAGCCCTTTCCTTAATCTGCTGCACATACAACTTCTCTTCTTCAGTTAAGTATTGATTATACCGTTGCAGGTTGAATAAAATAACAGCAGTAT
>CAJBBV010000200.1 GCA_903951405.1 uncultured bacterium | reverse complement strand
ATATATATTGAAATATTATCAATAAAATCGGATAAACCCTTAAATTTGTCTCCGCTCTTTAAAATTGTGGGGTGATGAAATTTGGCAGACATACCCTCTTGTCTCGGGGGTGGGGATAACAGGATAAACATAGTGTAGAGCCGCTTGAATAGTAATATTTGAGCGACCAGGGTCGACCACTCAACTTTGCGCTATCGCTAACTGCCTCGTGGAGGTTCGACTCCTCCCCCTACAGCATTTGTAAGTCCCTATTTAATTGTAAATCAATTGAGTAGGGATTTTTTGTTTCTGGTATTTCAAACTCCCTTCTTCTAAATAATGTAAAAAAAAGGCTGCCTTTTCATAGACAGCCTTTTTTAAAATAGTGTATCAATCCCTAACGACGATCCATTACCATAATTTTTCTAAAGTCATTTGGTCCACCGCCTACTACACGGAGTATATATAACCCTGGTGATAAATCTGAGGTACTAATATCTGCATTCCCTTGCACCTTTAACCTCTTTACCGTTTGTCCACTTATATTGACTAGCACAAAATCCAATGCCTCAATCTTTCTGGTAGTAATATGCAGTAATTCTCCTTTAGCCACTGGAACAGGGTATACTTTTAAGGATTCAATATTTTCAACAGGCATCGGTAATGTCCCCATCCCTGGTGGTAATGGCGTTACCTTAACAGTAAATGAGTCAATTATACAACCGTAACTATCTGTGCAGGTATATAGACTATCTGTAGTAGGACTAACGGTTATACTTTTTTGCGTTGAAGAAGTTGACCAATTATAATTTCCTTTCCATGATGCAGTCAATGTGGTGGATTGTCCAGAGATGATAGTTACTTCAGACTTAACACCAACATCTTTCATGATGGTAAAATTATCAGCAATTACTCCATCATTGCGTATAAATTTAGCATCTAACCGATTCCCTTCTACTTCGAAGTAAAACATTCCACCCTGATACATAGAAAATGGCATAGCATTGTGA
This sequence comes from uncultured bacterium, assembly GCA_903951405.1. Lineage (GTDB taxonomy): Bacteria > Bacteroidota > Bacteroidia > Chitinophagales > Chitinophagaceae > Pollutibacter. Next base: position 7,296 of record CAJBBV010000200.1, on the reverse strand, counting down.
GGATAACCAAGCTGGATTCCATCAGATGCACCTCCAGCAGATCCAGTTACTACATATACAGTACCATGTGCAGACTGACCTGACACTGTTTGATAAACACATGAATTGGCTGTCCCGTCATATTTAGCACTTGAACTATCCAAAGCATTTACAGAAACATTAAACGATGCTTCATTTCCAGTATATCCATTAAGTAAATAAGACCTCTCATAATCATGGCTATGGCCTGAAAGAACAAGGTCTACTCCAAAGCGCTCAAGAATCGGACTTATATTTTTTCTTAAGGAAATTAATTCTTGTTCGGTATCTGAATTACGACTTCCCATTGTATACAGTGGGTGATGTAAAAATACAATTGTCCATTTTTTTGTGTTCGCTGCTAAATCTTGCTTTAACCAAACTACTTGCGGACTGGCAGTATCATAAAGTCTCAAACTTGTTAATTCAAAGCCATGTGAATCAAGACTAATAAAATGTATGTTGCCCCAATCAAAAGAATAATATGATTCGGAATTAGAAGCTACCCCTCCACTCTCTGCATTTTTAGGCAAATTGAAAATAGAGTAATATGGAACATCTTTATCTACTAGTTTCAAATCCGAATCAGCATAATCATGATTTCCAGGAGCAGTATACAAAACATGGTTTTTTAAAATACTATTCCCTGCAGCGTTAAAGAAATTCAATTGATAGTCTTCTTGAGATCCAGTTTCATATGCATTATTCCCTAAAGCCAACATTAAGTCTGCAGGATTTGCACCAACATATTTTAGGTAAGGAGAAATAGAATTAGTCTTAAATCCATTGTCTGAAGTACCGGGATCTCCAAATACGGCAACTCCTATTTTTCTTGTTACGCTTGCAGATGGAGCAGTGATAAAATAATTGGAAGCGTCTCCATCAAGTGAAACATCTGTACTGCCGTAACGATAATAATATTTAGTATCCGGAGTTAAGCCAGTAATACGAAGTTCATGATCTGATGAACTTGTTACATCTGAAAACGACATATCATATGTACCGAATGTACTACCGATTTCCATTTTTGAATCAGACGCTACCCCTGTTTTCCATTTAACAGTAATCGAATTACTATTGGCCATTTGAAGATATGGTTCTCTCAAAAGGGTTTGATTAGCACTACTTAACCCAATGAGCTCCATATCAAAGGTGATATCAGTACTTACTAAAGTAGTCTGATGAATTTCAACAGCAATAGTATTGTTCCCAGAAGCAAAAGCAGAAATGGGTAAGATAGTAGTTTGGAATTCTGAACCATCATCAAGGGCGACGCTAGCAAATGTAGTAGCATTAACTACACCCGTTCCGATATTTGTTCGATATACTTCTGTACCATTAAGATAAACAACAGCACCATCATCTCTTCTTAAATTCAATTTCACTCCTTTGCATAATGGATATAACGATGGATCAAAATTGAAAACCTTTCTGAAATAATAAGTAGTATACTTCAATGAATCATATAAGCCAAAGTTTAAACGTGTTGAAGGATTATCTCCATATCCAAATTCAGCTGTTCCAACTTTCCATAATGCATCATCAAACACAACATCTTTCCAGCTAGTTCCTAAGTCATTTCCCAAGTCGTTATATTTCCATGAATCATTGAAAGGAAGTAAAGTCGAATAAGGTGATTTTGCAGCATTAACAACAACACTAACAAAGTCGACTGCAGAATCGCCTTTGTTGTCTATTATTTTTATTTTAAATACATATGTCCCCGGAAGAGTCATCCCCCAAACACCTGTACTAGCAATATTTGTAGCTGCCAACGTAACTGGATTCGGGCCACTTACAGAAGACCAAATATATCTTGCAACCCTTCCATCTTGATCAGTAGCAGAAGAAACCAAATTAGTTTTACTATTAGGCAAAGTAATTGATTGATCAGCTCCAGCATTAATAACTGGTATAGAATTTACCGTTACTGTAACTTCATCAAAACTACTATCTCCGACATTATCCTTAACAGTAAGTCTAAATATATAATTACCAGAAGCTATCAAACCTGACATTGAAGTTGCAGCGAGTGAAGGAGAAGCAATTGCAGCTACTGCAGGTCCACTTATAAAAGTCCAACCATATGCTGAAATAGTTCCATCTAGATCTGTACCACTTCCAATTAATTGAATTTGACTAACAGATGATAATAATATAGTGTCTATTCCGGCATTTGCGGTAGGAAGTTGATTTACCATAACTACTACATCATCTATTCCAACTGCTCCTTGATTATCGGTGAGTGTTAATCTAAAAACATAATTTCCTACAGCACTCATACCTGTGATGTCTGTTGTTGCTGTTGATGGCGAAGTAATGCTTGGAGAGGCAGGGCCACTAACAAAACTCCATGCATACGTTGCAACAGTACCATCAGCATCTGTTCCAGCACCAGTTAATATCGCAGTGCTTACACCTGATTTTAAAACTTGATCAATGCCCGCATTCGGTACTGGTTGCTTATTTACAAACACGGTCATATCATCTATACCGGTTGCTGTATTATTGTCAGTTACAGTTAATCTAAAAACATAATTTCCGCCAACAGACATCCCAATTACACCAGTCGATGCTGCTAAGGGTGTTGTAATAGATGCAGCAGCAGGGCCACTCACAAGAGACCAACCATATCCAACTATAGTTCCATCTGGATCAGTACCAGAGCCGCTAAGCGTTGCCGTACTTACTGGTAAATTAATATACTGATCAACGCCAGCATCTGCTGTTGGCACTTCAGTTACGTGAATTCCAACTGTATCCGATGCAGAATCATTCGTGTCGTCTAAGACTGTAAGTTTAAATAAATAATCACCTTTAACATTCATACCAGAAACATCTGTTGATGCAGTTGAAGATGATGTTAACGATGCTACTGCTGGACCACTAATAAAAGTCCATGTATAAGAAAGTATTGAACCGGTGTTGAAAGAAGGTGTACCAACACCCAAAAGCGTAACACTTGAAATAGGTGGAGTAATAACTTGATCTGCACCTGCATTAGAAATTGGCTTTGGCTTTGGAAGTACAATAATATTCACATCGTTTGTTGTCTTTGCACCTCTATTATCTGTTACTGTTAATCGAATAACATATGTTCCCACTTCTGTCAATCCAAAAACAGTTGTATTCGCTAGTGACGGTGTGCCAAACGCAATTGCTGATGGTCCACTAACACTAGACCATGCATATGCCGCAATAGTTCCATCAGCATCTGAACCGATACCAGTTAAGCTAGTGGTAGTAGTAGGGAGAATAATAGTTTTGTCAATCCCTGCATTTGCAGCAGGAGACTGATTTACAAGGACATTGATATCATCAGTTGAGATTCCGCCTTTATTATCAGTAATGGTCAACCTAAATACATAAACACCGGCAACAGTTAAACCTGAAACACTCGTAGAAGCCTGTGAAGCTGACCCAAATGAAATAGCTGATGGGCCACTTACTTTTGACCAAGCATACGATGCGATTGTTCCATCAGCATCCGTTCCAGATCCAGTCAATGTTGTAGATGAAGTAGGTAAACTAATTAATTGATCACTACCAGCACTTACAGTTGGAGGTTGGTTTACAAAAACAGAAACATCATCGCTAGCTGTAGCGTCGTTATTATCGGTAACAGTTAACCTCAAGACATAAATACCTGCTACGGTTAATCCAGATACTGTTGTTGTAGCGGCATTTCCTGAACCAAAACTAACAGCTGCAGGTCCACTAACGGAAGTCCAAGCATATGATGCGATGGTTCCATCGGCATCTGTTCCTGAACCTATTAATGTTGTAGTGCTAGTAGGAAGTGTTAGACTTTTATCTGCACCTGCACTAGAAGTTGGGGCAACATTTAAATTAGGTTTGACTATAATATTAATATCATTTGTTCCAGAAGCGCCCTTATTGTCTTTGACAGTAAGCCTAATAACATAAGTACCTGCTACCGTCAAACCATTTACTGTTGTTGAAGCAGAGGTAGATGAGCTAAAACTAATCGATGCAGGTCCACTTACACTAGACCAAGCATAAGATGAAATTGATCCATCCGAATCAGTACCAGTGCCTGATAAATTCACTGAATTTGTAGGCAAAGTGATGGTTTGATCAGCCCCCGCATTAGCGTTAGGTGATATATTGTTACTCGTAATAGGGGTAGTCGTAGATTTTGAAGGACAACCCGTCATTACCACCATGAGGCTAAACAAAAATGTAGCAATAAAAAGACTATTAAGGTACTTTTTAGTGGATTGGGTAAGATTAATATTCATAGTTAACAAGCTTATTTGTCGAATTATAGTTCTAAAAATATCGAGATGAGAGCTAAAATTATAGTCTAATCCATTAAGATACAAGCGATAGTGAAGAATATTAAACGAAAATATGCCTCTAAAAATTGCCTAATGGACGTAAACTTATCTATTTGGAGACTATTTGGATTGATTTTATTGCAATTTAGACCTGCAATCCCCAAAATAAGCGAAAAGAATGAGAAGAATGTTAAGTTCACCTTTTGCTTGGTAAATTTGCATAAATGTCATTCATGAGCTGTAAGAAAAGTCCAATCCTCCTATTTTCCTTGATTTATATACTAACTGGTTGCACAGCAGTTAAAGAACTTGCTGAAAGGATACAACTTAAAAGGGTCAAACCTCAGGAAGAGGGTGTGATAAAACCAAAGGTTATGCCTTCAACCCCAACGACAGAAAAGAGCATAACCACAGAAACCATACCCAACAAGATCAACGAACATAAAAATGAGCATGTTTTAGTTTCGTCAACCATACTTTCTAATCCAATAGTATCACCACGTAGAGAATTCAGGGCAGCATGGATTGCGACAGTTGATAATATTGACTGGCCAAGTAGGCCGGGTCTATCTTCTTATGAGCAACAAATAGAAGCTATTGAAATTCTTGATTTTTTAAAAAGAAATCAATTCAATGCTATAATTTTTCAAGTACGACCTCAAGCTGATGCACTATACAAAAGTAAGCTTGAACCATGGTCTTATTTTCTTACAGGCGAGCAAGGAATTCCACCTGATCCCTATTATGACCCTCTTTCATTTTGGATTGAAGAAGCGCATAGACGTGGATTGGAATTACACGCATGGCTGAACCCATATCGCGCCCATCATGTGAAAGGTAAAATAATCAGTCAAGAGTCAATTATAAGGAAGAATCCAGAAATGGTTTATCAACTTGAAGAAGGATATTGGTGGATGGATCCATCGCTAAAAGCAACACAAAACAAGACGACTGAAGTTGTAATGGACATTGTTAAGCGATATGATGTAGATGGAATTCATTTTGATGATTATTTTTACCCATATCCATCTTACAATGGAGGAAAAGATTTCCCTGACGATAAAAGTTGGAACTCGTATGTAAATAGTGGTGGAAATTTATCAAGAGGTGACTGGAGAAGAAATGGGGTAAACACCTTGATAGAAAGAGTTTACAAAGAAATAAAAGCTGAAAAAAAGTATGTAAAATTTGGTTTGAGCCCATTTGGAATCTATAGACCAGGATATCCTTCAACGGTTAGAGGATTTGACCAATATGATAAATTATATGCAGATGCAAAACTGTGGTTGAATAAAGGCTGGATTGACTATTTCTCTCCGCAACTCTATTGGCCAATCAACAAAGAGGGACAACGTTTCCCAGATCTACTTAAATGGTGGCAAAGTGAAAATACATTACAACGACATTTGTGGCCAGGGATAAATGTAGTCAACAAAAATCCTACTCCTGCTAGCGATCAAGAAGTCATTGATGAAATAACATTAACACATGAATTAATTCCTAAAAGCATAGGCGCTGTACATTGGAACATATCATCCTTGAAAAAAAATATTAATCTATCAAAAAGTTTAATAGAAGGCCCCTATAAATATGAAGCGCTCATCCCATCAAGTAATTGGTTAGATAATCAAGTTCCAGATATCCCAAATGTAGTGATTGCAGATGCAGGTGAGTTGATTAATATAAAATGGAAAGAAAAAAATAAAAATGAGGCAATATTTAAATGGGTAGTATACTACCAATATGAAGATATCTGGGAATATAAAATATGTACACTAGATGAAATTTCTATTTCATTAAAGAAAAAGGTCAAAGCCAAATCAGGAAAAGACGTAATTCTAAAAAATATCATTGTTACAGCAATAAATAGAATTGGCAATGAAAGTCTACAAAATATAATTCCCATATCTATTTAGATCAAAAATTATAGTTTAGTCCAAACATAAAATATCTCGGAACCATATTATATTTTCTCTCTACAATTGAATTTTGCAATATTATACGCTCGGTAAATAAATTCTCTTTTAATAGATTATGGAGAGTAAATGTGAATAATATATTTTTTTTATTTCTGAATTGAAATATTCCGTCTAATAAATTTAAACTAGATTGAATCTTGCTCATGATATTCTTACTGTGTAATACTATCATGGCGTTTTTTGAGATGTGATAATTTATTTTATATCCTAATTCGATATTATGCATTGACTTATCAATAATAGAATTTAGGTTTTTACTATAATAAGAAGAGCTATTTTTTATAAAATGAAATTCCATCTGAATTTTAGAATCCCAAGAAGAAGTAACCCCAATATTATTTGTAGTATTATACATCGAAGAATTATCCGTTATTCCATCAATTAAATTAGGCGTTTTGGAACTATTAAATTGAATTATATATGTGAATTTTAACTTAAGTGGGTGAACGTATTTATCCATTTTACAAAATACTGAAAACTGATTTGTACCAGAATTTTTGAAGAACGTTAAGATAGTATTATTGGGGTTGAAATTACTTGATAAGAAATTGTCACCAGATGAATGGATCCCTGAGATCGAATATGAGAATGAAAATGCCCTGTAAAGATTTGTATAATTATACTGTGCAATAATGTATACGACTTTACTTAGACTTATCCTGTTAGTACCATATAAAGTAGAAGATATTCCACTTAATAATGGATAGTGAAAATTAGTATACAAATCATTCCCAGCATTTTTACCCAGTATTTCTAAAGACAAAATACTCAATGGCCTTCTCTTATAAGAAACTGTCATATGATAATTATGTATTAAGGAATTATATTTTGCTGAAGAGGAGATGAATGAATTTGAATACCCAATAGAAGAATATAAGGTGTAGGTGAAGTACTTATACTTCTGCAATAAGATATTAGTGTAAAATGATGAATTTATTATTTTATATTGGTAAGGGATACTAATCAGTGGCGTATCATTTTGAATTATACTATTATAT
>CAJBBV010000199.1 GCA_903951405.1 uncultured bacterium | reverse complement strand
GTAAAGAATTCTTTTGTTGATGCTACTTCTTTTTCAGCTAGCGAAATGCCTAATTATCGATTGAAGTTAGCTAAGGCTATAACGCGAGGAACATTGTCTTATTAAATAAAATGTGGAATGAACTTTTCGTTTTAGTTAACAAATTTAATCTAAAATCAAGTAAATAAAAATCATTCCACTAAACCACTTTATCTTCTTTAATCGATTCCTTTCCACTTTATCCCAATCAATTAAGATTTCGGATCATCTTTGTAATCTCTTTCAAACTTCAGATCTAGTTTGAACGGGAATTCTTCTTTCTCTATCCCTTTTCTAAAATACATCTCAGATACTTCAGCTAACGTGCGTTCATTGATTCGGAAAAATCTGGAATTAGGATACGGGAAATATTCAGTAGCTGTCATATATAATTTGCATCCATATGTATCTATTACTTCCATAAATAAATCTTGCTTCTCCTTTTTACTTAAAGCTCTCCAATCGTTTACCGAAAATAGAATATAATCCGCGCCTCTAGAAAATTCATATCCGATTTGTTTCCCAGTTCGTAGCTTCATAATAATTATAAGATAAGATCAGAGGATCAGATAAGATGATCGATCAGATATTAGATAAGTGTATCTAAAATGGATTGCATTGTATTATGCGCTAAAAAAGAATTCCTCAACACAACATATCACTTCATAGAGAATCATTTAGCGCATAACTGAATGCACATATGTAGACTGAAAAACAATTGGCATCTTTTAATGTTGCATTATTGTTGGTGTAAACCAGTCTGGCGAAATTCAAAAAATCAAAAATCGAATTAGTTTGAAAGCTTAAATAATGAAGCGTACGTATTCCTCAATGCAGACTTCTACTCCATCTCCATCAACTTCTACTCCATCTCCACCAATTGGATTAGAACAATTTCAACAATTTGCTTTAATGTTTAATAGCTTTTCGGATCAGTTTGCTCAAATGAATGATGATATGAAGAAATCCAAACAGGGTTCTTCATATCAGAAGCTCACCACTCCCCAATCATCATTGGGTACAGATTCTGACAACGATTGTATTGGAATTGGATCCCAAAGCAGGACCACTTCTGAAAAGTCGGACCAAACTACAGAATCAAGTAGTAGCAAACTTCCCTCGTTTTCTAAGAGGAAGCGAATGAAAATTCAAACTGACCATAGACATTTTAAGTACCAGCCTAAAACCTTAACATTAAAAGAATTTAAACAAAGGTTGGCCACTCGTTTATCCGACGAGGTAATAGGGTCTGAGTTGCTGAGAAAGTTTCCCTCGCTTCATGCCTTTAGAGAGGAATACATAATTCCTCTAACAATAAACTTTCCAGGAGAAAAAGATATCGAGTTGTCTTTGATGGACGATGCAGAAACCGTTCGCAATGGGTTTGAAAATTCTTACAATACGATTTTTGTGCAAGGTTGTCATATTCCAAGAGTACCGAGAGCACCAGGGCAACCGGCAATCCCAGAAACAGCGGCACGGATTCAGTACCGTATTCTTATCAGAGACTTGTGGGAAATTTTAGGTTTGTTATTCGATATGCGTACTGAACCTTGACTTTATTCGCTTATCTCGTTGCAATTAATAGATTACGATGTGGATGGCTTCGGAAATTTTTATGGAACCAATTTACAATGCAAACTATTTTCGCAGCGCACATCTATACCTTTTTTAAATGGCGTAAGTTCAATATCAAAAGAAGGTGTAGAACTCAACATCATGTGTGCTGAAGGTAAAGTATCTGTATGTAAAGAGAT
>CAJBBV010000198.1 GCA_903951405.1 uncultured bacterium | reverse complement strand
ATATTCAAAGAATCAAAAACTTGAAATTCTTGATGACAAACTGATTTCTTTAGAACAAAAGATGAAGGAAATAAAAGCAATGAAGAAACAGTTGCTTCAATTTAAGGATGATGTAGTAAATGACAGGTGTTAGAGGTAAAATGAAAAAGGGTCATACTATCAAAGTATAACCCTTTTATCTTTTTATCTGCTCCTCAGACTGGACTCGAACCAGTGACCCTCTGATTAACAGTCAGATGCTCTAACCAACTGAGCTACTAAGGAATTTCCCGTTAGGGGAAGCAAAAATAAGGAATTTCCTTTTTATAGAAAAGAAACTACCCAATTTATCCCGAAACTAAAAATCCTCCCTGAAAATTACGCTTCAGGGAGGATTATGGGTCTATACTGCCTTGCTAATAGAGATTAATGAGTATGATCCTTGACATTTTATTATTTAGCCCTTCCAATTGTAGTTGCTTCAGGAACTTCAATAAGATTACCAGTTTTTACATCGTAGATATAACCATAAACCGGAATGTGCTGGGGAACCAATGGATGGTCTTTGATGCGCTTCACATCTTCCACAACACTGCCAGCAAGGTTGCTGATCGTCAAAAAGGAAATATGCTTCGCTTCATCTGATCCACCTTCTTCCGTTACATTTCTCCAACCATTTTCATCTACCGTAGCGGTTGCTAAACTTTTTGATAATAATGACCTGATGATATCATCAGTAAATAATTCCATCCCACAATCTGTGTGATGTATAACAAACCATTCCGCTGTTCCCAACAGTTTGTTTGAAATGATCAACGATCGAATGGCATCATCACTTGCTCTGCCACCAGCATTTCTAATTACATGCGCATCTCCTTCAGATAATCCTGCATATTTCGCTGGATCCAAACGTGCATCCATACACGTTAAAATAGCAAATCTTCTTCCCGGAGGTAAAGGTAGCTTACCCTTTTCACCAAAATTTGTAACATAGTGATGGTTGGCTTCAATTACTTCCTTGTGCACAGCACTGGTTTCTTTTTGTAATAATGATTTCGTACTCATAATGTTTTTTTAAAGTCTATTAAAATAGTAGAGTATGCAAATATAGGTTCAGATCTAATACATTCAAAATATTTTTTGAACATATTGTTTATAAACAGGAAATGTTACGCTTTCTTTTTTTGCATTGATTTTTTCAACGCCTTCTCCTTGCTCTGTTTTACCCGATGTTTAACCATATCGGTGATGAGCTTTTTTGGCAATTTCTTACCATGGGGAAACTTGACTGTTCCTTTCGACGTTTCATAACCCTCTAATTTTTCACTAAACTCTACTATGGTTTCTGAATAAGGGTAAAGTCCATAATGCTTTGCGTGACAAGCATAGTATAATAACATGCCATGTAATCTTAAACAAGGCATTCCATAGCTAATGCCTTCTTCTGCTTCTGGAGCAGCGGCACATAAGATGGTGCGTAGTTCTTCAAATCTCTCTCTAACTTCCTTTGGAACCTTACGGATGTACTCCTTAACGTTAGTAATTTTTACATCTTGCATAGTCAATGATTATAGCACTTCAACCAATTGAATTTTATTGCCGCATGTGTCATCTAAAATAGCAATTTTCGCACTTCCCATCGTGGTTGGTCTCATGCTGAATTCCACATTCAACTCCCTTAGTCGCTCGTATTCATAATCCAAGTTATTCACTTCAAAGGATGTCCACGGTATGCCCGCTTCATACAATGCTTGTTGGTATACTTCAGCCGGTTCAAATGCAATAGGCTCAAGTAATAATTCCACTCCAGCTTGATCATCTTTGGAAACGACTGTAAGCCATGTACTTTCACCCATTGGGATTTCTGTTTTTTTGATGAAGCCCAACACCTCTGTATAAAATGCTAAAGCTTGTTCTTGGTCGTCAACTAAAACAGATGTTATTTTTATTTTCATGAACCTAATGTTTTGGTAAATATATAGACAATACAATGTCGAAGATAATAGGCTTGATCTTAAAATGCAGCACTCACGAATCCAACATACACCCCATCTTCTCTGAGTTCAATAGGAAAAGTCTTCATATGATATCCTTCTCCGGTTATATTGTATCCGTTCTTTAATGCAAACTTGAATCGGTGAAGGGGACATACAGCATTACCCTGTAGGTCAATATATCCCATCACCATTTTTGCGCCAGCATGTGGACATTTGGATTGAAATGCATAAAGTATGTCCTTGAATTTTGCAATGCAAATTGTTTTTTCTGCAACCTCGGCCTGTATGATATCGTAGCTACCAAATCCCAACGCTTCAATGGAATCCGCTACAAAATGCCATGTGTATTCTTTAAGCGCCATAATCCTGTTGCTGAAATCCTGTTTTGTATGGGTATCGTTTTACATAGCTTTCTCTAATCATGGCGAGCATGGTGGCGCGTAGTGAATCAATGGCTCTTCGTTCAACTGCTGAAATGAAAACACAATTTCCCTTCGTTTCATTCTCCCATCTTTTTCTCAGGTCATCGAGTAGTCCTGCTTTTACGTCAGGCTCAAGCCATTGATCAAAACTCTGCTCTTCGTATAAATCCATCTTATTGAATACAGTGATCATAGGTTTGTCTGAACATCCAAGTTCTGCTAATGTCGTATTCACCACCTTCATTTGATCTTCATATTGTGGATGTGAAATATCAACCACGTGCATAAGTATGTCACTTTCTTTTACCTCGTCCAATGTGCTTTTGAAACTTTCAATCAGGTGATGGGGGAGCTTGCGAATGAACCCTACTGTATCACTTAATAAAAATGGGGTATTCTCGAAAACTAATTTTCGTGTAGTGGTATCGAGTGTGGCAAATAATTTATTTTCTGCAAGCACTTCACTCTTGCTTAATAAATTCATTAAGGTTGATTTACCTACGTTGGTGTATCCCACTAAGGCAACACGAATAAATGCACCTCGCTCTTTTCGTTGGGTGAATGCTTGCCTCTCTATGTCGAGTAATCTTTTTCGTAGTAATGTTATTTTATCGCGCACAATACGTCGATCTGTTTCAATCTCCGTTTCTCCCGGTCCTCTTGTTCCTATTCCTCCACCTAGTCGTTCAAGGTGTTTCCACATGCCTCTTAACCTCGGTAAAATATATTGGTATTGTGCTAACTCTACTTGTGCTTTGGCTTGTGCGGTTTTAGCCCTACGTGCGAAAATGTCTAGAATTAAATCGCTTCGGTCTATTGTTTTAATCCCAACGGCTTCCTGAATATTTCCGATTTGTGATCCTGAAAGTTCATCGTCGAATATCAATAAACCAATGTTTCTTCCTGCTGCATATTTTTTTATTTCCTCAAGCTTTCCTTTGCCTACATAGGTTTTGCTATCTGGATGTTGAAGGCGTTGCACTATTTTTTTATCCGTAACGGCACCAGCCGTTTCGGCCAGAAAAGCAAGCTCAGCCATATATTCTGCCACTTGCTGCTCAGTTTGGTTATTATGGATAACGCCAACTAGAATGGCATTTTCAGAATGTTCGAAGAGGTTTTGTTTTTCTAGCAATTTTTATGAAGTTGACCTAGGTAATCTGATTTGTTTTGTGTTTCAATTTGACAAATAAGGGGTGAGGCAATAGGCAAGGAGGCAATAGAAAATGAGGCAATAGGGAATAGGCAAGTAGGCAATAGAAAAGAAGGCGTTAGGCAAGTAGGCAATTGTAAAAGCGATAAGCGCAAAGCGTCCAGCGATTTCTTCAACTTTTCAACTTCTTCAACCCCTTCAACTTCTTCAACCCCTTCAACCTTCCTAAACTTTCCTAAACCTCATCTATAGTCCACTCAACGTCAATCCAATCGAAAAAGGCCTAACCTTAGGACCGAAACCCGTTTTGAAAAGATCAGTCAGGGTATAGCTTCCAAATACGCTTAGGTTGCCATATCCAACTCGACCAATTGCCGCTAAACGTGTTCCGTTCATGTTCCGATCATCCTTAGTTTTAAGAAAATAGCCACCTCTGCCATTGGCGTCAAGGTCTATTTTAGATTTTATTTTTGCGTCCATGTTCATGCCAATTTTGGCACCAATGGCAAATTTCCAACCTGCATTCATATCGGTTGGCTTTGTAGAATAGCGAAACTCAAGTGGAACTTCAAGGTATCCTGTAGCTAACTTATTTTTTTTGTATTGAATCACTGAATCTGCAGTGAAGGTTACTCCAGTTTTATTAGCAAGGTCTACAGTGGTTTTATTGAAGTTGATATTATCTGTGCCAATACCAGGACCAATAGCGACACTCAACTTGGGATTAGACTTGATTGGGAAATCAAACATCACGTAGGCATTGAAGGTTTTTGAAAACCCTTTTGTTTGAATGGTTCCTTTATCACCCCAGCCTGCATAACCTATTTGTAAAAGTAGATGGTCGGAAGCTCGTTTAGACAAATCAACTTTACTCCAATCTGTTTTGGTAGATTTTTCTTTTTTCTCTTGGGCAACGATTCCAAGTGTGCAGCAGGTCAGAATGATTACAAAAATAGACTTCATACGTAAGTTTAAGGTATCAAAAGTATCGCCTCAAGGCTTAACAAAAGGTTAAGATTGAGGTCAGCAAAGGTAGTACTCTTGAGCGGTTTTTTATAATTTGGAAATCCCTCACATTTAAGGCGCAAAACCTGCTAAAAATACTCATGTGTGGTATAATTTGCTGCATGTGTTGAGTTTACCATTGCATGGTGGGGAACAACTTCCACGCTTTTGCAAATGCTACTCTAATTGGGGAATCATTAGAAAACACTTCAATGTTGGTTGCATCTGCTAACGTAGGGTATACCATTTGGGTGATGCACTGACGACCATTTACAAATACTTCAAGTGTCGATTTATCAAGAAATACTCGAACGTGCGCTTTTTCACCTTTTTTTAATTCAAAGGGTGCTTCCTGTGCCTCAATCTTAGGATTATGATCGGGGTCTGGAGAAGCAAATGACATAGCAAACTCATTGTATTCAGGTATCTCAAGTCCTGATTTTTTCAAATCGATTTTAATTTTTTTATGTATCAGATCAATTAAAATCGGGGTTTGCTCTTTCCCGTCTTTAGAACAGAATACCTTGATGCCAAATTGTTTGGCTTGCAATGGATCAATCACAAATTCCATTTCAATGGTTTTCCCCTCAATGGATTTGAGCCTCGTTGATTCTCCTGCATTAACTATAAACGGTTGTTCTTCCATCGCCCCATACCTAAGTTGTTCAATTTCCTTCGGAGGTTCGATATTCAGTGAACGTTTATCGGCTGATAGGGTTAGCACCCTGGGCATCGACATGGTGCCGCTTGATACCCCCGATTTTCTGTCGAGTACCCACGCCCACATAATTCTTCTTCCCTTATCATCTAATAGCGTTTCTGGGGCAAACATAGTACCACCAGGCCAATTCATTCGATGATGTGTTTCTGGATTGAACTGTTTCCCATCCCAAGTCCCAATATAATACCGTGCACCTCTGGAATGGCTGATGCAAAGCAATACCCATTTATCACCCAACTTGAAAAAATCCGGACAAGATATATCTTCAAAATCGTCTACTCCGGGTAAGTCATGCGTCATGAATTCTCCCTTTTTTTCAAGAGGAAGATCATATCGTAAACCTGTATACAAAATGGGCGGGTTCGGTTTGCCTTTTGAAACTGGGGTGCCCCCTGATATTTGAAAGTATCGATCTCCTTCTACCCACATGTGTGGATCCCATCCGGGTTTGGCTATTGGATTTGTAATAGGCTTTGCCCAGGTTTCCAGGTCCTTGTCTAAACTGTATGTTACGCAGTTGCCATCAGTTCCCAGTCCGTGATAGGCCATCACTACTTTACCATCTTTTGCTAAAAAAGCGTTTCCGCTAAAAATACCTTCTTCAGGGTCACCTTGATTATGCTTTATGTCGTTAGCGTGCCAGCGCCAGTGTAAAAGATCAATGCTGGTGAGGTGTTGCCAATGATGACCATTTTCTGCTTGATATAGATACCATAAGTGGTAAACACCGTCTTTGTATATGGCTCCATTAGGATCGAAGGGCATTCCATTTCCTTCGGCAATGGTTAAATGCCATGTAGGACGAATGGGGTCATTTAATTCTGCACGCCTTATTTTTCTGGCACTAGCAATATCTTCATCTGTAATTTCCTGAGCCTTTAAGAATGATGTACTGAGGATTAACATGATGCATAAAAGAGATTGAATCATTTTCATACTTGAATTTATGAATTTTCATTCTCACTTACTATTATATTAGCTATTTTGTATACCTTAAATGTGTATTCTTATTTACGTCATCATTTTAAAAAGGATTATATGAAATTAGTATACTGTAGTATTTTGGTTTTGTTTGTTGGACTGTTCTCCTCTGCACAGAATTCTTACAACATTATTCCCTTACCTAAAAAACTGGTTGAACAAGAGGGAGCATTTGCATTCAAGAAAGGTGCTGTTATAACAGTGTCTAATGCAGTATTTAGTCCGGTTGCTGGCTTTTTATCAGAGCGTATTCAAGCGGCTACTGGTTCTGCTGCAGTGATTAAGTCAGCAAAGTCTGCTTCAAGTGGAGTAGTATTTTTATTGAACTCTTCATTAGCTGAAGAAGCCTATATGTTGAACGTAAGTTCTAAAAAAATTGTTATTCAAGCCAAAACAGGTAAAGGTGCATTTTATGCAATGCAATCGCTTTTACAATTGATGCCTCCGCGTATCTATGGATCTACGGTATCTGATGTTGCGCTTACTGTTCCAAATTGTGCTATAGAAGATGAACCGCGTTTTTCGTATCGTGGGTTGATGTTGGACGTTGGACGTCATTTCTTTTCCGTAGATGCTGTAAAGCGTTTTATCGATTTGATGGCAGTATATAAATTAAATACATTCCATTGGCACCTTACAGAAGATCAAGGCTGGCGTATTGAGATAAAAAAATATCCATTATTGACAAGTATTTCTTCTATCCGAAAAGAGTCAATGGTAGGGGCTTATGATGATGATAAATTTGATAACACTCCGTATGGTGGATTTTATACTCAAGAGCAAATCAAAGACGTTGTTGCTTATGCTTCAAAAAAATACATCAGCATCATTCCGGAGATTGAAATGCCTGGGCATTCTCAAGCACTATTAACAGCTTATCCGAAATTGGGTTCTTATACAGATAAGATTTATGAAGTAGCAACTAAATGGGGTGTTTCAGAAGACGTACTTTGTCCGCGTGAAGAAACATTTACGTTTATGGAAGATGTGTTGACAGAAGTAATGGCATTGTTCCCTGGTCAATATATTCATATTGGTGGCGATGAATGCCCTAAAACTCAATGGAAACATAGTGTGTTTTGTCAAGACTTGATTAAAAAATTAGGACTTAAAGACGAGCATGAATTGCAGAGTTATTTTATTCGTCGTATTGATAAATTCGTAACATCTCATGGTAAAAAATTATTAGGTTGGGATGAAATTTTAGAAGGAGGATTATCTCCTAATGCGATGGTGATGTCATGGCGCGGAATAAAAGGGGGAGTTGAAGCTGCTCAACAAAATCATGATGTAGTGATGTCTCCCAATAACTTTTTCTACATTGATTATTATCAAGCAGATCCCGCCACTGAACCCCTTGCAATCGGCGGAGATTTACCTTTGAGTAAATGTTATTCTTTTGAACCAGACTTGCCAGAATTGACTGCTGATCAAGCAAAGCATATTGTTGGTATTCAAGCCAACTTATGGACAGAATATATCGGGACACTTGATCTTGCCGAATACATGACCTATCCACGTGCATTAGCTTTAGCAGAAGTATCTTGGTCACCAAAGGCGTCTAAGAACTATGATAATTTCAAAACAAGAGTAAAAGGGCATTTGCCAGCTATGGATGCCATGAAAATAAATTATTGCAAAGCGTTTTTAACTCAGCAATAGAATTAGTAATTAAGAAATAAGATTTTAAATAAGTTAAATGTCATCTCATGGATTTGGGATGACATTTTGCTTTTCTGGATGGGTGTATAGAATTAACAGGCAGTTAAATAAATGCAGAACTCGTTCAATGTTACTTTCGTTTCCCACTAATTTTATATTCTTCTACTAGATGCTTGAGCTGTTTTATAATTAGAGGGTATTCATTAAAAAGATTTGTCGTCTCCCGTTCATCCTTATTCATATCATATAGCTGTCCTGCAGTTTCATACACGTAATCATTTTTTATATATTGATTTTTTAGTCCACCCCCAGAATCATTACAATCAATATACTTCCATTTCCCTTTTTGAATACTAATGCAACCATTTGCAGATGCATATAGTATTTCTTTTCTGATTGATTTTTTAGGATTCTCTCCTCGGTATGCGTCAAACATATTATAGCTATCTATCGCAACTGAATCTGGTAATGAAATATCTAGAATACCGGCACAGGTAGCAAATAGATCTGTCAAGCTTATTTTATTGATATTCGTTTTTCCAGCAGGAATTACGCCTGGCCAAGAGGCGATATAGGGAACACGGTGACCGCCTTCCCAGCTATTTCCTTTTATTCCTTTCCAATCTCCACTGGAGTTATGGTTGTAGAGTTTGTATAGCGAGCCATAGGTTGAAGCTTCAAGCCCTCTTGTTGTTAAATCTCCTACCTGCATCGCTGCACCATTATCGCTGGTAAAAATAATTAAGGTATTCTGTGTGATATTTAATTTGTCTAGTGTATTCATTAATCTTCCGATATACTCATCCATTTCAACAACAAAATCACCATAATCTCCTGCGTTGCTTTTGCCTTGGTACGCTAGATTTGGTGAAATAGGTACATGTGGAGCTGATAAACTCAAAAATAGAAAGAAGGGTTTGTTTGAATTTTCTGCTGTTTGATCTTTGATATACTCATCTGCTTTATCAATAATAGTTGGTAGCATTTTTTCTGAGGTCCATTCTGTCTGCATTACCCCTTGTGCCCCAACTATACGTTTAGGTTTTTGGGTAGTAAGTTCATCACCAAGGATTTTTCCATTTTCAATAAAACAAAAAGGCGGTAGACTTGGAATATCTACACCAAACTGATAATCAAATCCGCAGCTAAGCGGGCCTCCTTGCAATGGTTTAGTGAAATCTATTTTTCGCTCTCGCTCAAGTGTGCTGGCTTCATCTATTGAAGTCAATTGTGTCGTATCAATATATTCTCCTTTTTTTATTGGCCAACTCCACCCAAGATGCCACTTCCCAATGAGTGCAGTGTTGTATCCATTATTTTTTAAAAATTGTCCAATCGTTAATTGATCTTTTTTTATCAGCGGCCAATCATAAGACCATAGCACACCTTTTTTTAGTGATGATCTCCATGGATAATTGCCTGTCAAGATGCTGTATCGAGAAGGAGTGCAGACGGCGGAGGCACTATGTGCATTGGTGAATTTCATTCCGCGTGTTGCTAGTCGATCTATATTGGGGGTAGGAATTTTTGATTCTTTGTTGTACGCAAACACATCACCATATCCTAAATCATCTGCGAGGATATAGATAATATTAGGTCGTGTTGATGTTTCCTTTTGTTGTGCTTCTGCTGGTGCAAGAAAGCCAAACAATATGAGTATTATAATTAGTCTAGTCATCTTTACATTGATTGTATTAATTTTTCACGCATCGAAATCCCAAGTGTTCAAGTCCGCTGTCTTCTGAGCTTTTCATTCTCCTCGATACCCTATATCCAGAGCAATAACTATCGTTGCATAAAAACGAGCCACCTCTGATAACTCGCTTTGCAGCATAAGGTTCGTCGGGATCTAGTGCTTTTGTTGGTCCAGATGGATTTTTCGCTATCGATTTACCAATCATGGAATAATAGGTATAGTGGTATTTATCAGAGCACCATTCCCAAACATTCCCTGCCATGTCATATAATCCATATCCATTTGCAGGGAAAGACCCTACTGGTGCAGCAAATGCGTAGCCATCATTTTTTGTGTTGATAAAAGGGAATTTTCCTTGCCAACTGTTTGCTTTTTGTTTTCCTTCATTCACGGGTTCGTTCCCCCATGGATAGATAGCTTCTTTTATATTTCCTCGAGCTGCCCATTCCCATTCCGCTTCTGTAGGCAATCTCTTTCCTGCCCATTTGCAATATGCTTGGGCATCATACCAGGATACTTGCACGACAGGAAATTTTTCCTTTCCCTTTAAGTTGCTAGTTGGTCCATGTGGATGTTTCCAGCTCGTTCCGGGTTGCCAAGCCCACCAATCAATATATCCAAGTGATTCATCAGTTTGTTTAGGTGTGACAAATATGAGAGAACCTGCTACAAGCAAATCATCATCTGGCTTAGGAGTTCCTGGGGGCAATTGTTTTTTTAATTCTTCCCAATCTGGTTTTTGTTCTGCCGTAGTTATATAGCCTGTTTTTTTTACGAATTTTTCAAACATCTCATTGGTTACTTCAGTAATATCCATCCAAAATCCATCAACCGAAACAGTATGTTTAGGATATTCATCTTTATCTGCCTGATTATTGTTTGCTCCCATCACGAATACTCCACTAGGAACCCATACCATGTTATCATGACTTGATTTTGATATATGAATTGTTGAATCTTCTTTATGTGTATTCGAAAACCTCGACATGCTTGAAGGTTGGCAGCAGCGTTTGTTTTTTGGAACTGTTGACGTTGCCTTTGATTTCTCAATGGGTTGTTTAGGCTTGCATGAAAATATGGTTACTGTGAGCAGTGAGATGAGTAACAGAGCATATAATTTAGTATTAGCCATCGTAAAGAATAAACGTACTTAAAATTAGGCAAGAATAGTTTAGAATTGTACTAAATCACAAACTCATTGCTATATATCGTATATTTTAATAGGGATAAGTTTATGCGATTCTTTTAATCTGTGGAAAACCACTTAAATTTATCAGGCTCAATTAGATCACTGTTTCATTTGTTTCGATGCTGCTAACAAACAGGGCAAAAAAAATGTGTATGAAAAAAATTATTGTCTTCACGTTGTTGATTATCGTATCCCTGTCTTTTGTCACTGCCAAGAAGGAAAAATGGATTACCCTGTTTAATGGTAAGGATATTGATAATTGGACAGTGAAAATATATCACCACGAAGTAGGTGATAATTATGGAAATACGTTTCGGGTAGAAGATGGATTGATTAAAGTGAGGTATGACCAATATGATCATTTTCAAGATCGATTTGGCCACTTATTTTTCAATACTCCTTATTCTTATTACAAGCTGAAATTTGATTACCGGTTTACAGGCATATGGAGAAAAGATGCTCCAGAATATACCGAACGTAATTCAGGAGTGATGTATCATTCTCAGGATCCCAAAACAATTTTGAAGGAACAAGATTGGCCTATTTCAGTGGAATTTCAATTGCTCGCTGGCTTAGATGATAGATTGGCAAGGCCTACAGGAAATATGTGTTCCCCCGGTACAGATGTTGTTTTTCATGGAGTGGTAGATCCAAGACATTGCATCAGCTCTTCTTCAAAAACATATTTTGGTGATCAATGGGTACATGCAGAAATGATTGTATTAGGCGATTCCTTGGTTACGCATATTATTAACGGTGATACGGTATTGCAATATTCAAAACCACAAATTGGTGGGGGTGTTGCGCATGGGTATGATCCTACATTGAAGATTGATGGCAAACTACTAAAGAGTGGATTTATTGCCTTACAAAGCGAGGGTCAAGAAATTGACTTTAAGAACATCAAGCTATTGGACTTGTCAAACCAGTATTAAACATTAGTGCTGTTTATCTGTTCGTTTTGTTCCCGCGTACAATTCGTATTCCAATAGTCTGCAATCAATAGTGGCATTGAAAAACTCTGTTCGTCTGCTCGGCTTGAGTCGTATTGATTTTGCAAGATCTAGATTACCTGTAAACACATATCCTGTTTTACCTTTGCATCTATTTTTTAGAAAATCACCCATACGTGCATAGGTAGCAGTGAGTTCAATTTCATCTCCCATTCGTTCTCCGTATTCAGGGTTGAATATGATGATGCCTTCTTGTTCGGGTATGGTAGTTTCTTCAAAATCGCACACTTCAAATTGTATTAAATCAGCTACCCCCGCAACCTCTGCATTAATTTTTGAAATTTCTATAGCACGTTCACTGATGTCTGATGCAATGATCGTTAAACCTGGAATCTCAGTAATCTGTTCATCAAGCTTGGTCCGTTCTTTTTCATACATATCAACATCATACCCTAATAGATGCATAAAAGCATAATAATTGCGTAACAACCCTGGGGTTCTGTTGGTGGCAATTAGTGCAGCTTCAATAGCCAAAGTACCAGCTCCGCACATCGGATTAATAAATGCAAGTGATGAATCCCATTTAGTTGACAATATAGTAGCTGCAGCTAATGCTTCTAGCATAGGTGCTTTACCGGGAAGTTTTCGGTAGCCATGCTTTGCTAGCGTTTCTCCTGAAGTGTCTAGGAATATTTCGGCTTCTTCGTTTTTCCAAAAAAGGTATACAACAGCTCCTGATAATTCTGATCCTGTAGTTGGACGTTTATTGGTCGCATCCCGCATGCGGTCAACAATGGCGTCTTTCACCCTCAAGTTGGCAAAAAGATTAGTCTGAATACTTGGATGAAACACATTGCTGGTTACGGAGAAGTATCCACTCGGGTCGATTAGTTTTTCCCATTCAATAGTGACTAGGTTATTATATAATTCATCGGGGTCTTCACAAATGAATGTTTTCAGGGAGTACATTACCTGGCTAGCGCAGCGCAAGTTTAGGTTCAATCGAATACAATCTTCGGCTGTTCCGGTGAGTTCTACGCCTGTTTGAAAAACACGGTCAGGGCTGAATCCTAGGGAAATCACTTCTTTTTCAAGTGCTTTTGCCAACCATTTATGGCAGGTAATGATAATCTTGCTGTTGGTAGTGAACACGTGCATAAGGCAAACTTAAGCCAATATAAAAATCCAATTCTATTTATTTGAATTTATATTTTATCTGCCATACTATTTTTAGAAAGTATTATTGCTTTATTGTCTTGAGCTGTATCGGTTGACGTTAAATTTTTTTTCCGATTAATGTATTCAACTTTTCCGCCCATTGCCGATAAGCCATACCTGAAGGATGTAAGCTGTCGGTTGCAATCAATTTCCGAATTGATTTGGCTTCACGCGTGAGATCTGTGATGTATATATAATTGCAGTTGTATTCCTGTGTGATTCTATAATTGATAGAATTAAATGTATCAATCTCTCTGCTGATTTTTGCGGTATCCAAACTCTTGCTAAATGGTGTCGCACTATAATCGGGAATCGATAACACAATTACATTTTCATTTGCTCCTTGAGTAAGATTGATGGCTCTATTGAGAATAGACCTGAAATTTCTCGAGTAGGTACCTGTATCGATGCCTTGGAATTGATCATTCACTCCAATAAGTAGGGTGACAATATCATGTGGCGTAGGATTTAAATCAATTATGGCTTGTTCAAGGTTAGCTGAGGTCCACCCAGTTTTGGCGATGTAGGTGAGTTTTTCTGTTCGAACTGATTTCTGTTTCAATAATTCGAGCGATTGCGCGGGGAAACGATCTGACATGCTAACGCTTTCACCTATGGTATAGGAATCACCTAGTGCAAGCCAAGTAATAGATGTTGAATCTTTCTTTATGCCTTCTCCAACAGCAGATGATTTCTGGCAGGAGAGTAGTGTAAAGAATATGATGACAAATAATGAACAGCGCATCATACCATAACGAAATAAATGAGATATTGTTTATTTGGAACTTTGTGCTGTCATGTCAATCCTTTGCTATTATTCCACTCCTTTTGGCATACGCTAATGTCTTAACCGTATTGGCTGAAACTTCGAATTTGATCGGTGTAGTCAGATCTAGTAACTTATTCTAAATAAAAAGCGAGCCCTTTAGGGAGCTCGCTTTTAAAGAAAATAAATTCGATTAATTATTTTACTGATTTAATTACAAGTACATCGTTGGTAATTGTTCCTTTGATGGTTACTTCTTGACCAACAAATTTCGCTACTTTCTCTGGATTACTGATGGCATATACTTTTGTACCTACTACAAACACAGGTTTAGCACCACCGTCTACGCAACTTTTTGCGCAATCAGAATGTTCTTTATTATTTCCTTTTACTCCACATTTGTCATCACCGATAAAACCTGTCCATTTTCCTTTATCTAGTGCATGAGCAAGTGTAAATGTTAGGACAACTGCAAATAGCATGAGTAACTTTTTCATATGTTTTATTTTTGTATAACCGAATTTAATATCTTTTTTGCGAATTACCATTTAAAAAAGTCTCTTTTTTGATTTATTTATAGTTAAAATTCTTCTTTTAGGGGTGTAATTTTTTTTGCCCTTTTGGAGTTTGTTTTAGATTAATTGGTAGTTTTAAACTAGGTCTGAACGGAGTATGGCGAGGTCTTTTATTTCTAGATGTTGACCTCAAAAAAACAATATAATGATGCAAAAAGCAAAGTTCATTTGGAATAAAATCGAAAATCTATTATTCATTGGTTTTGCTGCTTCAATATTATACCTAACCATTAATTCATTTATTGATGGCAGTCTTAAGAGTTTCATTGGCATGGGGTATCTGAATGATATGGCTGATCCAATACAAAAAAAGATATACTACCAGTCAGTAATGGCGCTTCTTTCTATGCTTACCACCTTTTTCTTGCTTGTTGAAATGATTCGGCTGTTCATAAAAATGCATCCGTTTAAAAATGTTAACTATAAGGTAACCGAGCTGAAGGCAAGCATGGTTGGTCAACCATTCATGAAGCGTATAGCTATCTTGTTTGATCGTGTTGGTAAGGTTTCGTTTGTAAGGGAATTTTTCAGACGATATAAGTCAACTTTTCTGGCGAAAGTATTCAATGAATACATTTCTAAATTAATTATCATTTTTGTTTACATCGAAATGATGCCCTTTTTTCAGCAGTTTGCTTTGTTTACTGTAGACAGAAGTTGGTATGGATGGCTTTATGCGTATTTGATGTGGGAACTGACTTATTGGATTTGGCATTATGCTGCTCATAGGGTAAGACTATTTTGGTGTTTGCATTCTCCGCACCATGCTCCCGCAGAAATGAACTTAACGGTGGCTTGGGTGCATTTTTTTGCTGAGGGGTATTATACCGCTGCCATACAAGTCCCTCTATTGATGATTTTAGGAGTTCGTCCAGAAATGGTAGCTATTATTCTAGTGATTGATGGAACTTGGGGCACATTCATTCATGCCGGGGAAGATGCGTTCAAGAATGGTAAGCTGTGGGTACTCGAAAAACTTTTCATTACGCCTTCTCACCATCGCGTTCATCACGCTAAGAACCCATTGTATATGGATACTAATTTTTGTGTTTTACTTCCTTTTTGGGATTGGTTATTTGGGACTTTGCAAAATGAAAAGGATGAAGTGAAAATTGAATATGGCATCACGCGTGAAATGGATGTAACTAATTTTGTTGATTTTTATTTTGGTGAATGCATCTGCTTGTACAAAGACCTAAAGTCTACTAACGGGTTTAAGAATAAACTATACTTATTATTCATGCCTCCAGGGTGGACGCCAGAAAGTAGGGAAAAAACAGCCGTCGTTGTCCGCCAACAATTTCTTGCTGGACAAGAGCATTTGGGTAAAACGAGCAGGGATTTTATTATTGAAAAGTTTAAGTCCTAACGGCCTCAACTCTTTGCCAAAGGGAATTTAATGTCCTTTATGGCAAAAGGGCTATGCAATCAATTTCAACCCTCAATCCACCCACCAATACCGATTGTACTGTTGTTCGGGAAGGTTTAATCCCAGGGAAATATTCTGAATAAATTTTATTGTATCGATCAAATTCCGTGATATCGGCTAAGTGAACGGTGCATTTAACCACATCATTCATTGAACTGCCTGCTGCAGTAAGAATGCTTTTTATATTTTCAAGTGTGCGTATTGTCTCTTCTTCAATAGTGCCTAATACAAATGATGAGTTTTTGAAATCAACTGATGCCTGACCGCTTACATACACTAACCCATTTGCTATCACGGCATCTGAATAGGCGCCTGTTACATAATTCGATTCACGGTCTGGATGTACAATTTTAGATTTCATGGTTGTTGATTTTCTGAAGAATGATAGTTTAAAAAATTAGTGACTAACGTGTTCAATAGACTGAAGGGAAATCTCGTGTGATTCTTTCACTTTTTTGAACCTGCTAATCGTTCTAAATTAGAAAAGTTTTATCATATACCAAGACTGTTTGTTTCAGCGAGGACTGTTTTGGAAGATATTATTTTCTAATTCTAACTCGATGTTACAAAGTGAGTGAAAATGGTTTAATTTCAAAGCAGATTTCTTTATAATTAAAAGTATACTAGATGGATAATAGTTCAATGAAAGATCAAGTAGCCGTTATAACCGGGGCAGCATCTGGTTTAGGGTTAGCGATTTCAAAAAAGCTTGCTAGTGAGGGTGTTAAATTAGCCTTGTTGGATATAGCTGATAAAATACCTACTGAGTTTGAGAATAATTCAAATGTCAACTATTATAAATCAGATGTTACGAATGAAGATGAAATTAAAAATAGTATTCAAGCAATTCATTCAGATTTTGGACGAATTGATATACTAGTCAATTCTGCTGGAATTACCGGTAAGACAAATACTAAAAGTCATCTCACAGAAACCGATAATTTAAGCAAGGTGTTTGAAATTAATTTTATGGGTTCATACTTCACATCAAAATATGTGCTTCCATACATGCTGGATCAACAGTATGGAAGAATTTTACATATTGCTTCTATCGCAGGTAAGGAAGGTAATGCAGGGATGCTTGCATACTCAGCTTCAAAAGCGGCAGTTATTGGTATGACGAAAGTGCAAGGAAAAGAATATGCTGAAAATGGCATAACGGTTAATGCCTTAGCGCCAGCAGTTATTCAAACTGCGATGGTAGATGCTATGCCCGATGAACAAGTTAAATACATGACAGATAAAATTCCAATGAAGCGTTGCGGAACACTTGAGGAGGCAGCAAACTTGGTTGCGTATATAGTTTCACCAACAAATAGTTTCACCACAGGATTTACATTTGATTTATCTGGTGGTAGAGCGACGTATTAATAGTTAAACACTTTAATCATTCATGTATGAAAGATTCAATTGATCCAAAAGAAGTTGAAGTAGGTGTAGTAGGTCTTGGTCTTATGGGCTGTAGCATAAGTACGTGTTTGTTGATCGCTGGACATAAAGTTATTGCGATTGCACCACTGCCGAGTGACCTTGATCATGCTGAAAAGCGTATTCAGGGGCACCTTAAAAAATCATTAGAAGATGGAATGGTGAAAGAAGAGCCTTCCACTTATTTGCAACATCTTACCATTTCAGAAGATTATAATGCATTGAAAAATTGTAAGATTGTAATTGAGTGCACGCTTGAGAATATCGAAATTAAAAAGTCGGTCTACCAAAAAATAGAGAAGGTCATTTCTCCGGAATCAATCTTAACGAGTAATACATCAGCTATTCCAATCAGTATTTTGCAAAAAGAAGTTGAATTTCCAAAACGCTTTTTGGGATTGCATTGGGCTGAACCTTCCCATACAACCCGCTTTTTAGAAATTATTTGTGGCGAAAATTCAGATGTAGCAAAAGGGGAATACCTCTACGAAATATCCCATGCATGGGGCAAAGAGCCTACACTTGTGAGAAAAGATATTAGAGGGTTTATTACTAATCGGTTAATGTATGCCGTTTATCGCGAAGCCTGTTATTTGGTAGAAAATGGTTTTGCTACCATTGAAGATGTTGATCGGGCATGTAGAAATAATCCAGGCTATTGGATGACGCTAGTGGGTGTATTCAGGTGGATGGATTTAACGGGAGTGGATGCATACCATACTGTGATGAAAGATTTATTACCCACACTCAGCAATCAAACCACTGTTCCAAAATTGATAGATGATGTTGTAAAATCAGGAGGAAGGGGAGTGTTGAATGCAAATGGGTTTTATTCCTATACGGAAGAAGAAGCAAAGCTTTGGGAAGAAACCTTTCAAGAGTTTAGTTATGACATAAGGGCCTTGGCATTGAAATACCCTGCAGACGTTGTTGAGAAGAAACTCAAGAAAAAATAAAATCAACCTATTCATAACCTCCATCTATGTTTTTAATTGATGCCCATTTAGATATTTCGACAAACGCCATTGAATGGAATCGTGATTATAGAATGTCTGTATCAGATATTCGTAAATCGGAGGAAGGGATGGTGGATAAAATTGATAGGGGGCGAGGAACAGTTTCCTTGCCTGAATTGCGAAAGGCAAATATTGGTTTGGTTGTAGCTACGCAACTGGCGAGGTTTAATCAACAAAATGGAAATTTACCTGGAGCAGGCTGGAATTCGCCTCATCAAGCCTGGGCTATGTCTCAAGCGCAACTTGCTTGGTATCAAGCCATGGAGGGGGAGGGTGAAATGAAGCAAATTAATAATCTTGATTCGCTTGAAAAGCATGTACACCTGTGGATGGATGAAACAAAACCCAATACGGAAAAGCCTGTTGGCTATATATTAAGTTTGGAAGGAGCTGATTCGTTGATTGATTTAACCTACCTCGAAAAAGCATATGGATATGGTTTGCGTGTAATTGGCCCAGCACACTATAGTACTGGGCGATATGCTTCAGGTACAGGCACTACGGATGGATTCACTTCTTTGGGTAAAGAATTGTTGAAAGAGATGAGTGCATTGAATATGATTTTGGATGTGACGCATTTAACGGATAAAGGGTTTTCTGAAGCGATGGATTTGTTTCATGGACATATATGGGCAAGTCATCATAATTGTCGCACATTGGTCCCGCATCAACGTCAGCTGTCTGACGAACAGATTAAGACATTGATTGATCGAAATGCCGTGATCGGTGGATGCTTTGACGCGTGGATGATGAAGCCTGATTTTATTGCGCGTAAAAGTAATCCTGCTGCATTTGGCATTAAGATCGAAACCATCATAGATCATTATGATCATATTTGTCAGCTAGCAGGCAGCTCACTTTATTGTGCTATTGGAAGTGATTTGGATGGAACCTATGGTACAGAACAGTCCCCAATGGATTTGGATACGATTGCAGATTTGGAATCGTTGAAAGGGCTATTATCTCAAAGAGGCTATAGTCATGGAGACATCGAAAATATTTTTCATAAAAATTGGCTCCGGTTTTTAAGAAACGCGTGGAGATAATTTAGTTGATATAGGTAAAAAAATATAATGAACAATTCAAGGGATAAGGCAGAGATCAGTAGGCATAAATTTATTGGAAATGCAAGTTTGGATATGACGACTATAGCCTTAGCGCCACATTATCTGTTCGCTAAAAATCAAGACCTCGGTAATAAAGTTCGCATTGGTATTATAGGAGGAGGTTTTGGTGCGAGTTTTTATTTTCATGAACATCCGAATTGTATTGTAGAAGCTATGGAGAAGATTTTGAGAGAATCCTAACGGTACTTCTGTTTATTCAGCATGACTATTATTTATCGAAAAGGATTTCGTTATAAGAGATACAATTCGAGACGTAAAGCTGTATTTTAGATAATTCATTAGCTCAACAATAAGACCATGTATAAATACATTTATAGTTTACTGTTACTGCTTTCTTCTTCTATTTATTCCCAAGAGAATTTAGTCATTGCTTCTCCCGATGGGAAAATACAGAGTGAGATTATGTTAGCCGACGGAAAGCTATCTTGGAAAATGAATTACCAAGCCAAAGAAGTAATACTTCCATCCGCACTTGGCATAGGAAGGTTCTCTGATGGACTTCGATTGAAAGAAGTCATACGGAGTAGTAAAGATACAATATGGCATCCTGTGATCGGAGAGCGGAATAGCATAAGAGATAATTACAATCAATTAAATATCCGTTTGGCTGTGAGTACGGGCGATTGCCTTTATTGCTTTGGTAGAGATGTTGATCTTGAAGTACGTGCTTACAATGAAGGTGTAGCGTTTCGATATAATCTGGTGGAAATTCTAAAGCAAGGAGCTGATAATTCAGATAAAGTGGACAGTGAAATGACAGAATTTACGGTACCTGAAAATACAAAAGCATGGTTTACCGATTATGCCCAATCACTCTATCAATTACTCCCTTTATCAAATTGGCCTGATGAATGTGAACGACCATTGACCTTGGAATTGCCCAATGGGCTATATGCATGTTTATCTGAAGCGGCATTGGTTGACTTTGCTAGGACTAAATTCGTCGTCAGTGATAAAAAAGCAAATACCATTTCCTGTAAATTATACGGACCTGTAGAAAACGTGATTTCATTCTCCAGTCCATGGCGAGTGGTCATGGCGGCAGAGCAACCTGGTCAGTTGTTAGAGAATAATTTTATCATGTTAAATCTGAATCAGCCTTCTGCTATTAAAGATGTTTCTTGGATTAAGCCAGGTAAAATAATGTGGGATTTGACCAATTCCACTAAGGGTAGTAAACTGGCTATCGATTATGCAGTCAAAAGGAAGATGCAGTATATTCATATTGATGCTGGCTGGTATGGTTTTGAGTGGGGAGATAATAGTGATGCTACAAAAATTGCCGCCGATACAGTGGGATATAATACAAGTGGAAATTTAGATATCGAAGAAGTAGTGAAGTATGGTAAAGAGCGGGGGATAGGTGTGTGGCTTTATGTCAATCAAAAACATTTAGCGCGGCAGTTGGATGATATATTGCCTTTATATAAGAAATGGGGAATCAAAGGAATCAAATTTGGTTTTGTCCAAGTGGGTTCTCAATACTGGACAACTTGGTTGCATGAAGCGATTAGGAAATGTGCTAAATATGAAATGTTGGTTGATATACATGATGAGTATAGGCCAACAGGGTATAGCAGAACCTATCCAAACTTAGTATCAGCAGAAGGTATCTTGAGTGAAATGACTCCAGACGCAACCCATGATACCCATTTAGCCTTTACTCGTTTTATTGCAGGTCCAGCTGATTTCACCTTGGCGTATTACGGTACAACTGGTACAACGTTTGCGCATCGGTTATCCTTGCCTATTGTTTTTTATAATCCTATCCCACCTTTATATTGCTATGATGGTGCTGATAAATATAATGGAGAACCTGAAATAGATTTATGGGATAATATGCCTACAACATGGGATGATACAAAAGTATTACAGGGAGAGATTGGTAAGTTCATAACAGTGGCAAGGCGAAGTGGAAGTGAATGGTATATTGGTGCCATAACCAATAGTGAATCTAGATCAATAAAAATACCTCTATCATTTTTGGAAAAGAACTCCACGTATACAGCTTACATTTACTCAGATGGCGGAGAGGAAATAAAAACCGCTACTCATGTTAAGGTTGAACAGAGGACTGTGAAGTTCAATCAAACACTTTCTTTTGATTTGAAGGCTAGCGGTGGAGTTTCGTTAAGAATTGTAAAAAAATAAAATCAAAAGTATTATTCAACCTTTCTAAACTACCCTAAACACTCTTAAACTTCTTAAATCCCTTCAACCCCTTCAACCATTTTAAGATTCTAGTTGTTTTTCTTTGCCGCTTCTAACTTATGAAAACTCAAGTAAGAGGTAAGTAGCAATCCAAAGAACAGTACAGCCATTATGCCATAGGGTATGAATGAATCGCCTACCGACAAATGGCCATTGAGTGCAGTCAAATACATGATTCCATATCCTACATAGGCCCATTCTTTAACTCGAGCAGGGATAGCAGGAACTATCAAAAGAATCAATCCAATTAATTGGGCGATACTTACTTGTAGGGCAAGATAGCGAGGGATAAGCAAATGATTGGCGCCATCAATAGCCATTTGAGAATTCATTTGTATAGCGGTTAATGAAAATAAGCAGATAATGGAAGTGCTTATCCAGTAGATAATAGTTGTAGTTTTCATCTGTTGTTGATTTACAGCAATAAAATTATCTGAATTTACATTTTTTTGTCTGCAGATAAAATAAGCGATTCAATGTTTTTATCTAAGTCTTCCATTGTATTTGGCCCCAATCCTACAGCAGTAAATGAAATAGTCGAATTCTTATCGATGACAAGATGAGTTGGGAATGCATTGATATTGTATGATTTCACTGCCTCTTTGGCGTCTGGAATAATGTTGTATTTGTATGTCGTTTTCTTCAAAAAGTTCTCAATTTTCGATTTGTCATTCGTTGCAAATCCAAGAAAAACAACTTCACTATTCTTGTATTTATCCACCAATTTATTCAATTCAGGCATTTCCATCACGCATGGTTTGCATTCTACAAACCAAAAATTCATCACGATTACTTTTCCTTTTAGGCTTTCAAGTGTATAATTATTTCCAAAGATATCTGTAGCTTGAAATGACATTGCCGGTTTTCCCTGTAGATCATTTCGACTGGACATGTTATCGTCCATCTCTATCATTTGACTTTTCTCCAATGCAGTTGCTTTTCTTAATACGAACGCTTTAACCTCCTTGTTCTTGTCGATAAATACATCTGGAATAAAATCACCTGAACTCATCACTTTCATGAATTCCTCACCTTTGATTAAGGTTAGATTTTCAGAGTACACAGGTGTCGAAATCCCATCAAGCATCAATGGTTTAGAAGGGTCTAGGTCCTTGAATTCTGCTTTTTTCAATCCAGATAATGGATTCTTTTTTTGTGATGATACAGACTCTTTTTTTACAATTGTCTGTTGACTGAACAAAAGATTAGTATTAAATAGGACTACAATAATTAATAGTATATTTTTTTTCATAGATTAACATGTTGATATGCCTAAGGTATTAATTTAATTTTATTTTTTAATCAGTTGGCCTTATTTCACTTTTAGATAGTTATTTCAGCTCCTGCAGGTATCTTATAGTTTTTATTATCTAGTTTAATGTAGATATCAATTGAACTTAGGTTTGAAATTATTTTCTTGTCAACCGAAAACTTCAAATTGTGGTAAGCGTTGATATAATCAACCAAGTCAATTTGGGTGGTGTAGTGAATATTCGTTTGTTTTGAGACGATCTTAAAGAAATTTTCCATTTCAGTCCATCTATTCCCAGCGCCATCATTTTCCCAACTATGTCCCCAAACATCTAGTAATGATAAGGTTTCTGCTTTCATAAAATCAGCTACCAATTTGTAAAAACCAGCAAGTTCTTTTTTATCATTTTCTGAATCATCTGCTTTAAAGTACGCTTTACCAAATTGATGGATACTAGGGTCCCATCGCAGAAAATCTTTGGGGATGGAAAAATTATATGAATCCCCTACAGTTCTAGCGTATTCGATCCCCAAGCCAGTAATAGCTTCAACTACTTTATCGTCATAGCTTCCAAACGGATAAGCCATTCCCCTAACAGTCTTTCCCGTAAGTCGTTCTAATTCTTTTCTATCTTCAACTACTTCATAGACGATATCAAGTTTAGGCAGATCAGTTAAACCAGGGTGGTTTGCTGAATGAACAGAAACTTCATGGCCTGTAAAAAGCGTTTTGATTTCGTTTTTTGTCAGATAGCCTTTGGTATCTAGTTTATTTGAATTCAAATGAAATGTACCCTTAAGTCCGTATTCATTCATCAATTTCACTAGTTTTCTGTCGGCACTGGTTCCATCATCAAAGCTTAAAATCAGTGCCTTTGATTTCCCTTCAGGGAATAGCATTTCTATTCTAATGCTACTACTGCTTTTGGTGGAGTTATTTGTTAGGGCAAATAAAGAGGGGACTAATAATAGTAGAATGAATGTGATTGGATATTTCATGTAATGATGTTAGTTTATATCTTTTTTATATCTATTTTTTGAGCAAAAAAGTCAATGGTATGTCAAGATGTTTTGCCCACGATTTTTCAGTGTGATCATCTCCTTCAAATACTTTAGTCATGAAATGTGCAGATGTATATCCTCTTTCAATTATAATTTGATCGGCTTTTGTTTGAAATGCTCCATACATAGCGTCTAGTGTTTTCGTACCATGATCGAAATATAATTTGTGCTTTCGCGGCGAGGGTAAATTCATTTTCAGATAATCTAAAAAAGAATCTGGAATTGGATTATTGTCTACAGCAAATGTGCCCGGCCAATGAGTAGATATACATGCAGCACCGCCAAATACAGTGGGGTATTCGCATATGGCATACATGGATATTAATCCGCCCATACTGCTTCCCGCAATGAATGTATGTTTCTTGCTTTTAAGTGTTGAATAGGCGCTATCAATAAACGGCTTTAATTCTTCTACTATAAATTTTAAATAATCGTCTGAATGAATTTTGTCAGCAAATACTGAATTATTATTTGATCTATTTGATTTGTAAATTAACTCTTGTTCTTCTTTACTTAAATTTTCAAATGGTTTCTGTGGAAAGTAGTCGGAATGTCTTTTGCTTCCTGAATTAAAAATGCCCACGACTATAAATGGAGCAATCGTATTTTCGTTAATCAGTTTGGTTGCAATTTCATCAACTTGCCATTCCTGGTGATTCCAAGTGGTTGTGCTGTCGAATAACATTTGTCCATCATGCATATACAATACCTGATATTTCTTATCTATAGTATATCCTTCTGGCAGCCACACATCAACATTCCTTGAATCAACATAGTTTGATTTGAAACTTGTGATGCGTTGGATGCTTCCATTGGAGACTTTAGGTAGTTTACTCTGGTTGTTAGTCTCTAATTGAGAGAATGAGTTTAGTGTTCGTATTGAAAGTAAAAGGTAAAGGAAAAATATTCTCATATGCTATATCTAATTGAAGAATAGAATTAGTTATATCTTTTTATGTCACTAAGATATGATTGTTGACCAATTAAATAGATTCATTCTTTTATTCAATTTCAATCCACCTCTTGTGAAAACCTGGAATTTGCTGAAAGAAAATTCATTAACTGAAATAGTTACTTATGAAAGGTCAATATTTTCATATCATTTATTTCCCTTGCCAACCATCAATTATTCCTTTTCTTATTTCACTTTGTGAATTACCAATCATATACCCAAATAATCCTGCAACAATTGCCAAGTGAATAATTAAAACTGCTTTTTGCCATGTTGGTCTTTCTTTCCATGGTTGTGCTTGATCGAAAAATTAAAGGCTAGAGCAATACCCATATAGGTAGCTGCATCTCCTGCAGAGTGCTTATAAACTAATTCATAAATTCCAAATAGGATAAAACCAATGTAGATAAACTTGTTGAATGAAGTTTTCATTTTATTCGTTTTAATAATTTTTACCTTTTGATTCTAATAGTGAATAAGCCTCCTCCCAACTTGGGATGGTATCTGATTCATATCCATAAGTTCTACCTGTAGCTATGGAACGAAACGCTTTCATTGCTTTTAGGTGAACACCGTTTTTCATAAAGGCGAGCATCATCTCACGACTCTCCCAGGCCGACAAAGTACAATTATAGCCGTTGATTTTTTTCACAGCACTATGTAAATTTCCTTTTGCGGATTTTGCTTCACCGAATGAAGGAATTGCTAAACTCCAAAATCTGATAAATCCCCATAATCCCTTTGGCTTTAATCCAGTGATTGATATATGCATAAAGTCGAATTTTGAAAATCATGTACAAATGAAATGATTTTTAGTGAATCTAGCTTTTTATACCATTTCATCTTTTTAATCTGCTATATGCAACGCAATTGCAGAAAAGAATACAATTTATTTTTTCGGGGTTTTCGAAAGATCGGTTAATTCAACTTTTCGAAATTCTACTTCAGAACCTTCAGCTTGAAGTGCAATATGGCCCTTACTGGCAGTTGCATTAAATCCTTTGTTTACATTATCACCATTTACCCATACGTTGATGGTATTTCCAATGCATTCAATGGTCATACTATTCCATTCGCCAAGTGGCTTTTCAGAGTTGTCGGTGAGGTTTTTTATTCGCCTTTCCTTGCCTTCAGTAATCCCCCATTTTTCTTTAGGACCACGACGGGTTTCCATATCAGGCACCTCAATGTCTTCTACGATGCACCAAAAATCACCTGCATTTTTATGCATCATTTGCACTTCTATTGATTTTGGAAACATTTTATAAAGCGACCTTGGGGTAGAGGCAAATACCAGTACGCCACAGTTTCCCGGCTCTCCTGCAAAGCGATATTCTAGATTCAATCTAAAATTT
>CAJBBV010000197.1 GCA_903951405.1 uncultured bacterium | reverse complement strand
GTAATAACAACATAAAACAAACGTCTTTCCTCTTCAAGCTCCTCACGTGAATTAATGCTCATCGCATTGGGGAATAACATTTCTTCAAGACCCACTGCAAATACACAAGAAAATTCCAACCCCTTTGCAGCATGAATAGTCATCATTTTAATCGTGTCAGCAGATTCATCTTTTTGATCGGAGTCGGTCAGCAATGAAATTTGTTGCAAGTAAGCCGACAACAGAACATCTTCACGAAGTGGGCGATTGGGTATTGCGTCTTGAAGTGAATTTTCAGAAAAGTCGATATCACTTTTAGGTTGACTATTTTCTGCGTTAAAAGGAGCTTGCTCTTCCTCCATAACAACGCCATCTTCATCAATTTGTGCACGATTTTGTTTATCGTCAACCCACTCTTTGATTGAATTCAATAGTTCTTGAACGTTTTCATAGCGCTGAACACCTTCTGTACTTTTATCATTAAATAGTTCCTTTACTAGTCCAGTTTGTTTCCCCACATGAAAGGCCACGTCATATGCATTATTGTTTTTCAACATGCTCGTGAAACTTTTAATCATGGTAACAAATTGCTCAATGGCTTCTAGGGTTCCCGCTCTGAAACCAAAGGAAGATGCCTTTGTTAATACCTCCCAGAGGCTAATGTTTTGTTCATTAGCTACCAGAATCAATTTATCTAAGGATGTTTTACCAATCCCTCTAATGGGATAATTAATAATTCGCTTAAGCGCTTCTTCGTCTTGAGAATTGACAATAATTCTTAGATAAGCGATATAATCCTTGATTTCTTTTCGTTGGTAGAAACTAATACCGCCAAAAATAGTATAGGGCAAATTCATTCTCCGCAAAGCCTCTTCAAATGCGCGACTTTGAGCATTCGTCCTATATAGAATAGCGAACTCTTTATTAAAGTAGTGGTTCCTCAATTTTTGTTCCTGAATAGAATCAGCGATGAATTTTCCTTCATCGTTATCCGTCATAGTCCTTACCAGCTTAATCTTTTCTCCCTCTCCATTTTCAGTCCACAACTGCTTTTCAATCTGTCCTTTATTATTACCAATTACTTCATTGGCAACTTGCAAGATTTGCTTTGTGCTTCTATAGTTTTGTTCAAGTTTTACCAACTTTACATCATCATAATCTTTTCTGAACAATAATATATTTTCGATGGTGGCCCCACGGAAACCATATATAGATTGAGCATCATCACCCACAACACAAATATTTTCATGAGCAGCCCCAAGTAACTTTATGATTTCATACTGAGCAGGATTTGTATCCTGATACTCGTCAATCATAATGTAATTAAACTTGTGTTGATATTTATGAAGTGCGTCTGGATGATTCTTCAAGATTAGATAAAATTGAAGCAGTAGATCATCAAAATCCATCGCTCCATTTTTGAAACATCTTTTTGCGTAAGCAGTATATATTTGTGATATAGCCGGTCTATTTGCTCGAGCATCCTCTTGTTGTAGAGCATAGTCATTAGCATAATCTTCAGCTGTTACCAATGCATTTTTAGCAGAGGAAATGCGGCCATATACTGTTGAAGGCTTATATATTTTATCGTCAAGATGGAGTTCATTAATCACCGTTTTAAGCACACTTTTTGCATCGTCGGTGTCATAGATGGTGAAGGATGTAGGATAACCGACTTTGCTGGCTTCAGCCCTTAGGATCCGTGCAAAAACAGAGTGAAAAGTGCCTATGTATAAATTTCGTGATTCATTGTTCCCAAGGATTTTTTCTACCCGCTCCTTCATCTCTTTTGCTGCTTTGTTCGTGAAGGTTAAGGCTAAAATGCGAAAAGAGTCTACCCCTGAAGCCATTAAATGAGCGATACGCGTTGTCAAAACCTTCGTTTTCCCACTCCCGGCACCAGCAATGATCATAAGAGGGCCTGTTACATGCAGCACTGCTTCCCTTTGCTGGGGGTTAAGCTCATTAAGGTAAGTCGACATGACTGCAATTTAATTATTAGTTCGGACAAAATGGGAATACGAGATGAGATAGAAGAACACAGAAATAGGCGATAACTAATACTTTAAACTAAATCCATTCTAAAAATTGATATCTATAAAACATATATACTATCATCTAACCACTAATATCTCACTACTATTTTGTTAAAATAATGTTTAAATGAAATGTTCATTAAACCCTTTACGTTCAATAAGGTCTATGTACTGTCCGGCAACATTTGCCCTATATTCTTAAAAACTAAAAAAACAATTATGAAACTAAAAAACCTTTTCTGGCCAATTGCTTCTGTAGCCCTCATTTTTTCTTTATTATTCAGCTCTTGTCAAAAGAATGAAAGCGCAATTGCTGCTAAAAATTCACTAAGCGTCTACCTAACTGATGCTCCTGGTGATTTCGATAGCGTTTGGATTGACATTCAAAAAGTAGAAGTAAAAATAGACGATGATTCTAGCCATGGTGATGATGATCGATTTGGTGATGATGATGATGATAGAGACGATCATTTAAAAAGAAAAGATGATTTTGGAGAGTGGGTTGACCTTAATTTCACCGCAGGGAAAATCAATGTATTAGCACTTCGTAATGGTATTGATACAAACCTAGCTTCAGGTAACATCCCTGCAGGAACAGTAAGAAAGATTAGGATAACGCTTGGAACAGACAATAGTGTTGTTATAGATGGTCAATCATATCCTTTAACACTTAGAAATGAAACCAATAATTTCTTATACATAAAGCTACGTAATGAGCACAGAGAACGTGGAATAGGAAATGATCAAAAAGTATGGGTTGATTTTGATATCTCTAGATCAGTAATAGAAGAGAATGGCGCTTATTATTTATTGCCTAAACTTCGTCCTTTCTGCGATAGAAATTTCGGCAGAATCTCTGGTAAAGTATTGCCAGAAGGCATTACACCATCAGTAACATTCAATGATGGAAACGGCTTTACTGCTATTGCAATTCCAGCACCTGATGGAGAGTTTAAGGTTCGTGGACTACCACAAGGTACTTATTCAGTAACCTATGCAGCAGAAGGATATACCTCACAAACAGTTGACATAACCATATCAAAAGGTCGTGAAAACAAATTGGAAACAATAACCTTAGTTCCATAATCACTATACCCGAAAAACTAACAAAAAGGGCTATCTAATAGATAGCCCTTTTTTTATGCCTACGATACATATAATAGATACCTGAATAAATTATTCAATGAGGAAATCCAACAATTGAAGTATCAAATAGATTGTCTAATTTTCAACCTGTAAAATAGTTAACGGCAAACAAAAAGTTAACAGCTGAATTCGAAACACTATTATAAATAAAATCTACTCCAATTATGAAAAAAATTATGCTCTTTGCACTTCTCTTTTCGATGACCAGTATTCATGGACAAACACATGAGGGCAAAAAAATTGAAGCGGCAGTCAATTACTTTCTGACAGCATTAAAAAGTGGAGATAGAGAATCTCTACAAAAAATTACCCATGAAAAATTAAGTTATGGACATTCGAATGGGCGAATTGAAAACCAAGAAGAATTTATCGAAAAGCTAGCTACTGGTGTATCAAAATTTCTTACTGTCAATACTACCAATCAAACAATGTATCATACAAAACACACTACAATCGTTAGACATCGATTAGATGCAAACATAATCGATAATGGTAAAGAAAATGAAGTGCATTTAAACGTATTAATGGTTTTCGAAAAAGAAAATGGAGCTTGGAAACTACTTGCAAGACAAGCAGTAAAAATTATAAATTAAGTTAGTGAACTACATAAACTAAGAAGGCCTCCAAATTGGAGGCCTTCTTAGTTATATAAAATTCTTTATAGAATTATTTCTTCTCAAGTAATTTAAAGAACTGATCCAATTGAGGAAGAATAACAATGCGTGTTCTTCTGTTAGCAGAGCGACCTTCAGCCGTTGAGTTATCAGCGATTGGACGATACTCAGAACGACCTGCAGCAGTCATTTGAACTGGGTTAATTCCGTATTGTTTTTGCAATAAACGAACGATTGTTGTTGCGCGCTTTACACTGAGATCCCAGTTGTCAGCAACTTCGCCATTACCAGCCAATACTACATTATCAGTATGCCCTTCAACCATAAATTCAATGTCAGGTTGATTTTTCAAAACCAATGCAACTTTTCCAAGAACTGATTTTGCTTTTTCATTTACATCCCAGCTACCAGTTCTAAACAATAATTTATCAGAAATATCTACATAAACAACACCTTTATCAACTTTAATATTGATATCGTTGTCATTTAAATTTCCAATTGCACCCTTAAGGTTCATAACCAACGCCATATTAAGCGAATCCTTACGAGCTGCTGCTGACTGAATTGCTTGGATATATGAATCTTTAGAACCTATATTGTCGAGTGATTTCTTAATACTCTCTGCTTGTGAAGAAGAGATTACAGAAAGATCTTCAAGTTGCTTCAATGCAGAATTATTGTTTTTCTTCAAGTACTCAACTTGTTCTTTCATTGCAGCAAGTTGTGCTTCTAGTTGTGCTAATGCGATAGCCTTATTACGCTCTAAATCAGTCTTGTCAGTTTTACAAGCTGCTAATTCTTGTTGTGCACCAACAAGTGTAGTGTTCAAGCCGTTGTACTTATCATTCAACGCTTGGAATTTTTTTGAGCTTACACAAGAGAACAATGTGAAAGCCATAAGCAAAGGCAGGAGATAAAATTTACTTTTCATCATAATGTTTTTAATAAAATAATCGGTTAACAAATATAATCTATAAAAATTAAATTTCAATTTTTAGAATTTATAAAAAAGCCCTATCCCCTTACTTTTCATCGTCTTCTCGATCAGTAACGTGTACAAATGCACTTCTTCTAGGAGCTGGCATAACACTATTTTCACCTTTAACTGCTTTCCAGATTACTTCACTAAATTCATAATCATTAACACGATCCTCTTTTGAAAAATCAAAAGCCATACTCTTCTTAGCTGAAGCAGTCATTTTGGTATTCTTTTCATTTAGATCAATATTGGAAGGTAAAGCCCTAAAAGGGGTTAAGTTAGGGGTTTTACTAAAGCATCTCCACATCGGTGTAGCGGCGGCATCAAATTGCGACATTGGAGGTAAACCCAAGATTAATTCAATGGTCCTTAACATTGACGAAGTACTATAAGCTGTATGGTCTACGTAGTTGCGCTTTACAAATCCACCTGCAACATATGCTGTAGTTCGGTGTGCGTCAATATGATCTGGCCCATCTTGTGCATCATCTTCAACAATAAATATGGCCGTCTCCTTCCAAATGGGTGATTTCGACAGGTATTCAACCATCATACCTACCGATAAATCATTATCGGCAACATGTGCAAAAGGAGTTGGCCTACCAATACTCAATCCTTCAGTATGATCGTTAATAAGACGCATTGTATTCAATCTTGGTACAGCGTCATGAACTAGTAAGGAATCAAATTCACGTTTCCATTGATTAACCCTAGTAGTATCACGAACTTTTTGATCCCAACTCGTAAAATAAGGACAAAAATGCCCCTGAAGCACAGGAATATTCGCCTTATAATTATCTGCAAACTCTCCATATGTTCTATAGCTTACCCCATTTCTTTTGCATTGGCCCCAAATGAAATCACCTTTGTTATTTGCGATTTGCCTTGTTCCTTCGGCATTATATTCGCCACCTCTACCGCCATAACTGGTTGGCCAATTTTTTTCTAAGAAGTCGGTTGCATATGCTCCAAACGTCCAATTGTGCCCATCTGCGCTCACCTCACCATCAACATAAAAATTATCAAGCAATACAAATTCATTCACTAGAGCATGCTGATTTGGAGTTATGTGCTCTCCAAATAAAACAAGGCTGGTATCTCCATTGCCTGATTTTACGTCCCCTAATACTTGATCATAGGTGCGATTCTCCTTAACTATATAAAAAACATATTTAATGGGGGATTGGTCGCCCACTTTCATAGGAATAGGATTCCCAGGTTCACCTGAAGCGTTGATTTCCTTGTCTTTAGAATAGGGGGAATTGTCATAAACTGCTTTTGAATATAGCGGCATAATATCTTCCCCAGGCTCATCAACAATAGACATAGTTCCTTTAAAGAGTCCACCTATGTATTGAACTTCCTTTATTTTACTAGCATCTGCTTTTTGAAAAGATACTTTCTGCTCTTTTTGAATTGGGTTTGGTCCAAACGGATTCGCCATAGAACTAAATCCTTTACCATTGGCAACAAATATTTTCTTTCCTAGCACTTTAACATTAGTTGGATACCAACCCACTGGTATATACCCAAGTGAATTACTTTGCCCAGGACGTTCAACATCAAATACAGCTAATGAATTATTATCAGCATTTGCAACATAAAGTCGTTCTTCATTTGATGAAAGCGCCACTCCATTAGTGGTTGCACCACTTGGGGCATCAGCATACAATGCAGCATTCAATGTCTCAATTACTTTCATATCGCTGGTTCTAATCACAGAAACGGAATTATCATTTGCATTTGCCACATAGATATAGTCCCCTTTCTTTGTCATGCAAATCTCATTAGGATTATCACCAACTGCTACCCTTGCATTTTCCTGATAATCAGCTGTACTTACACGAAGAACATGATCTGCTCCCCAAACGGATATATATAATTGATCCCGCTTTGGAGAAAGCACACAAGCATATCCTTCGGCAGCCAATCTCTTTTTAAAAATAAC
Organism: uncultured bacterium; assembly: GCA_903951405.1. Classification (GTDB taxonomy): domain Bacteria; phylum Bacteroidota; class Bacteroidia; order Chitinophagales; family Chitinophagaceae; genus Pollutibacter. Next base: position 7,729 of record CAJBBV010000197.1, on the reverse strand, counting down.
TTTCTTGGTAATCAAACTCACTACATATAAGCTACTATCCTCACTCGTTACCACATAAAGTTTATTTGACCTATTGTCTACAGCAATACCAGTAGGGCCAATTTTATTAGGCCATGCTTTGCCAAGTATAAAACTTTCAGCTAATACAAGCTTATTATCCTGAATAGCATATTGGTTAATACGGTTATCATTCCCTGCAGAGGCATAAAGCGACTTTTCATCATCTGAAAATGTTAACCCATACCATGATTTGGGAATAATTTTTGTAAAAAGTACTTTTTCTGTTTTAGGGTCAATCAGCTGAATAGATTGAACACTTTGTCCATTATTAGTTACCGCCATTCTTTTCCCTGAAGGGGAAACAGCAATATTCAATGGTAAGTCGCCTAATGGGAAACTTCTTCCGGCTGGAGTTAGAGACCAACCATTTGATAATAACACGGGAGTGGGGAGCTGTGCCACTGCCGAATTGATAATCAATAAGGCAAATAAAAGATTCAAAATAGATTTTTTCATGACGTTAGGATGTTTATGATTACCTAAATGTACCAAAGTTGTTGTGAATCAAATCCCATCGAAGAATAATTAAACGTTACCGTTCATACAAAAAAGCAGTATAGATAGACGATGAAATAGATATAATCCTTAAATTTATACTGATTTTTTGTACCGGTTGCTGCCGGAAGTCTTTGTTTTCTCATGCTAACCCTGCTGTTTGTCTAAATAGCAGGGTTTTTTTGTGAAAAACACTAAATATTTTAGTGAAAAAAATACTAAAAATATTAGTTTATTGATTTTTTAGCCCCTATCTTTATACTCTTAAAATAAATTATATGTCAAACAGTGAAAAACTAAAAGCGTTAAAACTAACACTGGATAAGATTGAGAAAGATTATGGCAAGGGTAGTGTTATGATGATGAATGAGAAAGGAGAAGCCGAAATGGAAGTGATCTCTACCGGTTCAATTGGCCTAGATTCAGCCTTAGGCATTGGCGGATTACCTAAAGGAAGGGTAGTTGAGATTTATGGTCCTGAAAGCTCGGGTAAAACAACAATAGCCATACATGTAATCGCTGAGGCCCAGAAGAAAGGAGGAATGTGTGCAATAATTGATGCAGAACATGCTTTTGATAGCGGATACGCTAAGAAATTAGGGGTTGATGTAGACAATTTACTTATATCACAACCTGATTATGGCGAGCAGGCATTAGAAATCGCCGACAGATTGATACTTTCAGGTGCTCTTGACGTTGTTGTCATTGATTCTGTAGCTGCCCTAGTTCCAAAAAGTGAACTCGAAGGTGAGATGGGTGACAGCAAAATGGGACTTCACGCAAGGCTAATGAGTCAGGCCTTGAGGAAACTTACTGCAACCATTAGCAAGACAAATACGATTTGTATTTTCATCAATCAGTTAAGGGAAAAAATTGGTATTGTTTTTGGCAACCCCGAAACGACAACAGGCGGAAATGCATTAAAATTCTACGCTTCTGTTCGATTGGATATTCGTAGAGCAGCTCAAATAAAAGATGGTGACGAAGCCATTGGAAATAGAGTAAAAGTGAAAGTGGTAAAAAATAAAGTAGCGCCTCCATTCCGTTCTGCAGAATTTGATATCATTTTTGGAGAAGGAATTTCCAAAACAGGAGAAATTATTGACATGGGGGTAGAACTAGGTATAATTAATAAAAGTGGTAGCTGGTATAGTTATGGCACGGACAAGCTAGGTCAAGGACGTGATGGAGTTAAGCAATTGATGTTGGACAATCCAGAAATGGCCAATGAAATTGAAGGGAAAATAAGAGAAAAAATTAAAGAAATGCAGGCATCATAATTTGCAGTTGGTGCTTTGTTTAGAACCGCATTCAGCATTCAAGCTGGATGCGGTTTTTTTGTTTTATTTTCACAACAGAACATCAGATTATGAGTAACAAGAGAATTCTATCCGAAAGAAAACGAATTGCTATTATAGCACATGATAATAAAAAGAAAGATTTAATTGATTGGGCAGTATATAACATGCAAGCATTATCACGACATGAGCTAATTGCAACTGGAACCACAGGGAAACTTTTGGAAGATGCCCTAGATAGACCATTAAAAAAATTACTCAGCGGACCACTTGGAGGAGATCAACAAATAGGGGCATTGATTGCTGAAGGAAAAATTGATTCACTGATCTTTTTTTGGGACCCCATGGAAGCACAGCCCCATGATCCAGACATCAAAGCTTTATTACGTGTAGCAGTAACATGGAATATTCCATTTGCATGCGACAGAGCAACTGCTGATTTTCTATTAACCTCGCCATTAATGCATGAAGAATATACCTGTATCATTCCAGATTATTCAGACTATGTGAAGCGGAAAATTTGACATCATGTCTTTTACGTTACATTCTCCTTATTTGCCTTCAGGTGATCAACCGAATGCCATAAAACAATTGGTTGAAGGCATACAAGATGGTGAACAATATCAAACATTATTAGGAGTTACTGGATCAGGAAAAACGTTTACCATAGCCAACCTCATTCAGCAAGTGCAAAAACCAACATTGGTTATAACACACAATAAAACATTAGTTGCTCAATTATACGGTGAGTTTAAACAATTTTTCCCTGAAAATGCAGTAGGCTATTTTGTATCATATTACGATTACTATCAACCTGAAGCCTACATGCCAGTAAGTAATACGTATATTGAAAAAGACCTAGCAGTCAACGAGGAACTTGATAAACTGAGACTTCATGCTACCTCTGAATTATTAAGTGGGAGAAGGGACATCATCGTGGTTGCTTCAGTAAGTTGTATCTATGGAATGGGAAACCCAACTGAATTTGAAAACGGAATTGTTAGAATTCACAAAGGGCAGATAATTAGTAGGCAAGGATTCTTACATGCCTTAGTAAATTCTCAATATAATAGAACACAAATAGATTTTAAGCGAGGTACATTTCGAGTAAAAGGAGATACTATTGATATCAATCTACCCTACATGGATTTTGGCTATAGAATTACCTTTTTTGGTGATGAAATAGAATCTATTGATACCCTTGAAATACTAACAGGCAAGAGAATTGGAGCTGTAGATAATGCAGCTATATTTCCAGCAAATTTGTATTTAGCACCAAAAGAAATAATCAATCAGGTGATTTCCGAAATCATTGACGAAATGAGTGCACAAGTCAACTACTTCAAAGCATCAGGTAAACACATTGAAGCACAACGATTGAGTGAAAGGGTTCAATATGATATTGAAATGATCAAAGAGCTAGGCTATTGCAGTGGTATAGAAAATTATTCACGGTTTTTTGACAGAAGAAATCCTGGTACTAGGCCATTTTGCCTACTCGACTATTTTCCAAAAGATTTTTTATGTGTTATAGATGAAAGTCACCAAACCATTCCACAGGTAAGCGGAATGTACGGTGGTGATAGAAGCAGAAAATTAGTTTTAGTTGATTACGGCTTTCGCCTTCCAGCAGCACTAGATAATAGACCGCTAAACTTTGGTGAATTTGAAAAATTATTAAACCAAGTCGTTTTTGTATCAGCAACGCCGGGAGAGTATGAACTTCAAAAAACAGAAGGTGTTGTCGTTGAACAAGTAGTTAGACCTACAGGACTACTTGACCCACCTATAGAAGTTAGACCGAGTATCAATCAAGTTGATGATTTGCTAGACGAGATTGATAAAACAGTAAAAAAAGGTGATCGTGTACTAGTAACAACGCTAACCAAGCGAATGGCCGAAGAAATGGATAAGTACCTTCAACGGATTCATATCAAGTCAAAATATATTCACAGTGAAGTAGACACACTAGAAAGAGTAGAAATTTTAAGACAACTCAGGTTAGGTGAAATAGATGTACTCGTAGGAGTAAATCTATTGAGAGAAGGGCTCGATTTACCAGAAGTTTCCTTAGTAGCCATTCTAGATGCCGATAAAGAAGGGTTCTTAAGAAATGAAAGATCACTTACTCAAACAGCAGGAAGAGCGGCAAGAAATAGTGATGGGCATGTTATTTTTTATGCAGATAAAATAACAGGAAGTATGCAAAAAACGATGGATGAAACAGTAAGAAGAAGAGAAAAACAAATTGCGTTCAATCTTGAACATAACATTACACCAACCACTGTTATAAAAAGTAAAGAACAAATATTTGCGCAAAGTGCTGTACTCGAAATAAAAGGATATGATGAAAGAAGCGGTTTGCAATTCATCATGAACGATAATATGAGTTCAATTGCTGCAGAAGAACAGGCAGAATACATAACTATTCCAGCAATGGAAAAAAATATAACTAAACTTAAAAGAAGCATGGATAAAGCGGCAAAAGATTTGGATTTCATGGAAGCCGCTAGACTAAGAGACCTTATGTTTGATGCTCAAAAGAAACTTGAAACCTTGAAAAAATAATACTTCCTTCAAATAAATGTATTTCGTATCTCCAATCTAACCCCATTTTCATTGGGTATTTTTAACTAAATTCAGCTACTAAAATAAATTGCATGCTTTCTAAACTTTTTTCTCTTTCCCTACTTTCTATTTTATGGGCAAGTAATATCAATGCACAAAAACTTACATCAAGATTAAATGACATTAAACTGGATAATCTTGAAGGATTCGAATCCGCTTCAGAGAATTGGGAAATAGTGGGTGATATTCAAGGTAAATATGATAGCGAATCATTGAATTCATCAAAAGGAACCGGAATTCTATACAACAACTTCAAAAAAGAGATTCAATTCAAAGAAGAACGAAACCTCTTTACAAAATTTAATCATGGAGATATATACCTAGAATTAGACATTATGGTCCCGGAAGGATCTAACTCAGGAATATATTTCCAATCAAGATATGAAGTGCAAATCCTTGACAGTTGGAACTCCAAGGTACCAACCTCCAGTGATATGGGTGGAATATATGAAAGATGGAAGGATGATAAGGGCTTTGAAGGCAATGCCCCATTAAAATATGCGAGTCTAGCCCCAGGTCTTTGGCAACATATGGAAATTTCTTTTCAAGCACCACGATTTGATGCAACTGGGAAAAAAATAATGAACGCGAAATTTAATTTCATAAAACTCAATGGGATAACAGTGCATGAGAATATTTTTGTAACTGGACCAACACGTTCATCCGCTGCGGAAGATGAAAAATCGTTAGCCCCAATCATGTTTCAAGGGGATCACGGAGTAGTTGCGTTTAAAAATATACACTACGCATTTTTAGAAAATTTAAATGTAACTACTTCAGAGATTAGTTATAAGTACTATGAACGTAATATCAAAACGCCAGCAGAAGCCATCACATTTAAACCAACAGCAGAAGGGAAAACCAAATCAATAAATTCCAGACTTGCAGCTGTAGAAGATGGCTTTTTACTTCAATTTGAAGGTTTACTAAATATACCCTCTACAGATACATACTTATTCACTTCTTCCTATTCAGGAGATGGAAGTTTAGAAATAGATGGGAAGAGTGTTATAAAACCTACATGGACTTGGATAGGCGGAGAAACTGTTTCTGGGTCAATCCATCTTGAAAAAGGAGAACATAAATTTAATTTATGGGTAAATAAAAATGATGGATGGGCACAAAATGGATTATCCTTACTCATAGAAAAAGCAAATAGCAAAGCTGTATCACTTCACAACCCATCTTCTATGCCGGAAGTAACTCCTGCACTTATTACTGTCAAAACAGAAAAAGAACCTGAAATCATCAGGTCATTTATGTTACATCAAAATAAAAAACTAACCCATGTTATTTCTGTAGGAGACCCAACCCAAGTAAATTATTCATATAATCTACATCAAGGTGCATTATTACAAGTATGGAAAAGTGATTTTCTTAACGTAACGAATATGTGGTATGAACGAGGGGAAGCTCAAACAGCTACTCCGTTGGGATCACCAATTGTATTAGCCGGAAATTGTCCAATCTATGATAAAACCAATGCGATAGACTCAATAAGTGGATATCAATATAAAGGATACACATTAACAGAACGTCGCTTACCTGTTTTTAGTTTTGCTTACAAAGAGATGTCCATTAAGGATATGATTTCTCCCTTTCAGCAGGGAAGAGGATTAAACAGAACGATTTCTGTAACTGGTAATGGAATAAAAGATTTAATGATTCGTATTGCACAAGCAAAAACAATTACGCCTGTAGGAAAAGGATTGTATGCAATTGATAATCAATCCTACTATATTCAAGTCTCCCCTGCCATATTCCCGGAAATTGAAACATACCATGATCAACAAGTATTATTAATCCCTGCAAGCAATGAGATAACATACCAAATTATTTGGTAACCAAACCTAACACCTCATCGCAATGAATACTAAAATAAATTTTAACTCTACTCAGATGTATACTAAATCAATAATTCTTGTAGTCATTCTTTCCATAATACTATCAACTTCGTATGCTCAAAAAAGTATTATTCAGACTGAAAGAGATTTTTATTCTCTAAAAACAATTTCAATTCCTGAAGATGTAAAACTTGAAGTGGGTGGCATTGCTGTAATGCCTGATGGACGAATTGCGGCTTCAACACGAAGAGGTGAAATATGGATTATAGAAAATGCATATGGTAGCGGAGCCCCCCATTATACAAAATTTGCAGCAGGGCTTCACGAAATTTTGGGATTAGCCTATAAAGATGGCGCATTCTATTGCATGCAACGTGGAGAATTAACTAAAATAGAAGACACCAATAACGATGGGAAAGCAGACGTTTTTACAGCAGTCACACTTTTTGATCTTAGTGGGGGATACCACGAATATGCATATGGTCCTGTATTTAATCAACATGGAGATATGTATGTTACATTAAATTTATCACTAGGAGAAGATTTAGGTAAATGGCATGGGTGGCTTTTAAAAATTACACCAGAAGGTGTAATTAACCCTATAGCTACTGGATTTCGTTCACCAGCTGGATTCACTGTAAATAGTAAAGATGAGGTGTTCTATGCTGACAATCAAGGGAACTGGGTTGGTAGCGGAAGAATTACTCATGTAGAAAAAGGAGACTTTACAGGGAATCCAGATGGACTTAAATTTACCAAGGAAACTGGTTCACCACTTTCACTAAGACCAGAAACGGTAAAAGCAATCGTTAATGGTCAACCCATGTACGAAACTGCAAAGAAAATAAAAGAACTAAAACTGCCAGCAGTGTGGTTCCCACATACCATTATGGGAATTTCAACTTCAGATATTTTAGAAGATATAACTAACGGAGCATTTGGCCCATTCAGTGGACAATATTTTGTAGCAGATCAAGGTCATTCAAAAATCATGAGAATGTCTCTAGAAAAAGTAAATGGCAAATACCAAGGTGCTTGCTTCCCTTTCTTTGAGGGATTTTCTTCCGGATTACTTAGACTAAGATGGGGATTAGATAATTCTATTTTTGCAGGAATGACTAGCAGGGGATGGGCAAGCAAGGGTGGACAACTATATGGATTGCAACGCCTTGTTTGGAATGGAGAAACTCCATTTGAAATGAAAAACATTCATGCTCTCACAGATGGCTTTGAAGTGGAATTTACAACACCCGCAGACATTATAGATTTGAAAAATTCAATGAATTATTCAATAAACAGTTTTACCTATAAATATCATGAAGACTATGGAAGTCCAATTATTAATTTTCATGAAAGAAAAATAATTGGAATTATTCCATCATCTGATGGCCTAAAAGTAAAGCT
>CAJBBV010000196.1 GCA_903951405.1 uncultured bacterium | reverse complement strand
TTATGAAAAAAATCATTCAACCTCTTATTCTCATTCTATCATTTGTTGTCTTACTGACGTCTTGCCGCAAAGAAGAAGAACGTGAAGTATTTTTGGGAAATGTTGAAAAGCCTGCATTTAAGGCTTCTACAGTAGACACCATTCCATTAGCATTTGATACACAAGATAACTTGGCGGTGAAATTTAGCTGGACGAATCCAGACTATTTTTTTACCTCAGGTATAAGTTCACAAGACGTGAATTACACGCTTGAAATTGATGTTGCTGGATCTAATTTCACTGGCGCCAATAAAAAAGCGATATCCATCAGCAAAGACCTGAGTGTTTCGTATACGCAAAAGCAGTTCAATATTGTATTGAGCGACCTTAAGCTACCGCTTAACGTTGCTGCGAGAATTGAAACACGTATTATCGCTTCTATCGGTGCTGCTGCAACTAAAGTAGAGTCGAACAGACTGGCATTCAACGTAAGGCCATTTGCGCCACCACCAAAGGTTCCTGTTCCAACAGCAGGTACATTATGGGCTACAGGCAATGCATTTGCATCTGGATGGAGTAATCCACTTCAAGCACCTTATGTAACAGCACAACAATTCACGAAGGTAACAGATACTCAATATGAACTTGAAGCTGATTTCAAAGCAGGTGGATACTTTAAGCTGATCCAAGAAAACGGTGTATGGGGTACACAATATCATTTAGTTACTGGAAATGCTTATGCAGGAACATTTGAGAAGAAAGATGCTGAACCTGGATTTGCCGCACCAGAAACTTCTGGTCGATATAAAATGGTGGTTGATTTTCAATCTGGCACTTTCACTGTAACTGAACTTTAATCAAGGAAAAAACATATAAAATGAATGTCATGAAAAGATATATTAACCTTGGATTATATGCGATGATGGCCATCTTGATGGTTGCTTCGTGTAAGAAAATTGATCCTCTTGAAACATCTAAAAACGGATTAGCACCAGCGCTTACCGCCTCAACCAAAAGCATCGCCGCTGCACCAGCCGATTCAATGAATACCGTTCTTTCCTTTACGTGGTTGAACCCAATGTATTCAGTTGATGTATACTCTGTGAAGTATATTCTCGAGATTGATTCTGTTGGAAAACATTTTTCCAATGCCGTCCAGAAATCAGTGGTAGGATTCAGAACGGTTTCGTATACCGCCAAAGAATTGAATACCATTTTATTGGGATTGGGATTTGACTACAACAAAGAATATAAAATTGAAGCACGATTGATTTCCTCTCATGGAAATAATAATGAGCGTTTGTATTCTAATGTCATCACCTTAAGTGTAATTCCTTATGTAATTCCTCCAAAGGTGACTCCTCCAACAACGAATAAACTTTTCCTTGTGGGTAGTGCAACAGCTGGTGGTTGGAATAATCCTGTGCCTGTGCCTTCACAAGAATTCACCCGTGTAGATTCTGTTCACTACGAAGGTGAATTTTATATGAAGGGTGGACAACAATACCTCTGCCTTCCATTGAATGGCAATTGGGACAACAAATATGCTGTACAAGACAATAATGCTGCTGGATTGAATGCTGGTGGAGAATTTGGATTTAATTATAGTGATAATTTTCCTGGCCCTGCGAAGACAGGCTGGTATAAGATTCAGATGAATTTCCAATCGGGTAAATTCACCGTAGAATTGATGCAAGAAATTGGTGTATTGTATGTACCTGGAGATTATCAAGGATGGACTCCGGGCAATGCGCCTGGATTGGGTTCTGCATTGAATGATGGCAACCATGAAGGATATGTAAATGTTCCTTCTGGTGGTAGCTACAAGTTTAAACTTACTTCTGAAAATACATGGAGTGGTACAAACTATGGCGATGCTGGAAGTGGAAATATTAGTCCAACAGGTGGCGACATCGTTTTTCCTGGAGCTGGCTTTTATAAGATCAATGCCAACACCGTTACAAAGAAATTGACCTTGCTTAAAACTACATGGGGATTGATTGGAAGCTTCAATGGTTGGAGTACAGATGTTCCAATGGTTTATAACAGCGGCGACAATTTGTTTGAAGGAACCATTGTTACGAGTAAAGCAGAAAAGTTCAAATTTAGAGCCAACGGTGACTGGCCTATAAATTTCGGAGATAATGATGAGAACAATTCACTAGAGTATGGTGGAAAAGATATTTCTATCGCTTCAGCGGGTACGTATAAGGTTAAGTTGATTTTATCTAACCCTGGGTACTATACATACAAAGTGACTAAGCAATAGATACATAGATTTTTACTTTTCAAATGCCCCTTTTCTAAGGGGCATTTTCTTTTGTACAAAGCGTACCTTTGCACCCAAAAATAACCCATGGACGTGAAGACATACTTAGTAGGGCGAAGTGAGAGCAAATGCGAATTGTGCGCATCGGTTGATGGATTATCTATTTATGAGGTAGCCGCTTCTTCTGGCAATGCGCAAGACAGCAGTATATATGTTTGTGCGAAGTGTATAGCCCAGATTGATAAAAAAGAGGAGTTGGATGCGAGCCATTGGGCATGTTTAACACAGAGCATGTGGAGTGAGCATGCTGCGGTGAAGGTTACGGTATGGCGTATGTTGAATAGGTTGCGTGAGGAGAGTTGGGCGGCAGACAATATCGATATGATGTATTTGACGGAGGAGGAGATGACTTGGGCTAAGGCTACGGGCGATCATGAGAATGATTCAACCGTTGAGTTGCATAAAGATTCCAACGGACATGTGTTGCAGAATGGCGATGCGGTGGTGTTGATTAAGTCGTTAGATGTTAAAGGATCTACCTTGAATGCCAAGATGGGCACGGTGGTGAAGAATATTCGGTTAGTGCCTGATAATACCGCTCAGGTAGAGGGCAGGGTAGAAGGACAGTTAATTGTTATCTTGACCCAGTACGTTAGAAAGCAGAATGCATAAGGCTTTCAGGAATTTCTTTATAAATAATGTGATTTTCTATTGAAACCGTTTTGAGGGTTCAAAATTTGAATGTATTTTCGCCGCGGAGAGATGGCAGAGCGGTCGAATGCGGCGGTCTTGAAAACCGTTGACTGTTACAGGTCCGGGGGTTCGAATCCCTCTCTCTCCGCCTCAAGAATATAATGCCCCTTTATGGGGCATTTTTTGTTGATGGAGCGCGGTAAATTCAAAAAGGGGCATAGGCACAAAGGGACGAAGAGGCAATAGTAAACAGCCCCCAGCGTCCAGCGTTCAGCGTCAAGCGAAATTAAAAGGGGCAGAGGCACAAAGGCACATAGGGAGTCAATAGGATTGAGGCAATAGTAAACAGCCACTAGCGTTCAGCGTTAAGCGCCAAGCGTATTGTATTCAACCCCCAACCCCGAACTCCCAACACATTTTCTCCAGCGCCAAGCGCCAAGCGAATTGTATTCAACCCCCAACCCCAAACTCCCAACCCATAGCGTTAAGCGTTCCGCGCCCAGCGATCTGCAATCCCATGAAATAATTCTCAACTAAAATGTTTTCTATTAGTAAACTTTATACCTTTGCATAGTGTTTAATATTATCACCCGAAGAACGCTATTGGAATATGCCCAAAAGTATCCGATGGCAAAGACTGCATTATTTGAGTGGTATCATGAACTTGTTATATCAGACTTTAAAAGTTTCAACGAGCTTAAAAAAGTATATGGTAATGTAAGTTTAGTGAGTGATGATCGAGTTGTATTTAATATAATGGGAAATAAATATAGATTAGTCGTGCGAATGGTATTTGAATTCAAAGCCATTCAAGTCAAGTGGTTTGGAACACATGCTGAATATGATAAAATAGACGTTTCGACTGTACAATATAAAAGGTAAGCATCATGGAATTAAAAATAATTAAGAACAAAAAACAATACGAGCAATACCTTACTTGGGTAGATGTTCAGTTTGATCATAAGGTTAAGGCGAATACACCCCAGGGTGAAAAGTTACAAGTTGCTCTTTTGTTAATTAAACAATATGAAGATGCCAACTATCCAATTCCATTACCCAATCCTATAGATGCCATTAAAGTTAAAATGGATGAATTAGGATTGAAAAATAAAGACCTTGTAGGTAAGGTAGGTAGCAAGGGCTATGTATCCTCTATCTTAAATAAAAAGAAGCCTTTAACGCTGGAGTTGGCTAAGCTCTTTCATCAAGAACTACATATTCCAGCAGAAGTTCTTTTGTCTTAGGTAATACACATACTATCATTTCGAGTGAAGCGAGGAATGACAGAAGGGGAGAGGGAATAGGCAATAGGCAATACTAAAGAGGGAATAGGTAAGAGGTAAGAGGCAAGAGTAAACAGCCCCCAGCGTTCAGCGCCCAGCGTCTAGCGCCAAGCGTCTAGCGCCAAGCTTCCAGCGTTTAGCGTTCAGCGCCCAGCGTCCAGCGTCCAGCGAATTGGCCTAGCTGAATTTTGATAATATCACATTATCCCTACCTTAGCAGGAATGAATTAATTCACCACTAATTCATACTTGATTTGATTCGTTCAAAAACCTAACCATGAAAAGAACAGCTACTTACCTGATTATACTTATTGCCCTCTTTTTAGGATGTAAAAAAGTAGATAATTCTACTGGAACAACACCAATTCCTCCTATCAAAAAAGATAAGATCAGCGGTTTAGTCCAAAAGGGACCTTACATCAATGGTACTCAAATTATCATGTATGTATTGGATGATAAACTGGCTCAAACAGGGAAGGTTTTTAATACACAGATTACTGATAACAAAGGCAGCTTTCAGCTTACTAATGTAGAGCTCTCATCAAAGTTTGTTCAACTCGCTGCAAACGGATATTATTTCAATGAAGCTTCCAATGCAATCACCATTGCCCCATTGCAACTTAATGCGTTAACCGATGTAACGGATGCCTCTACAATCAATGTAAATATTCTTACGCATCTTGAAAAAAGAAGGGTGGAGTATTTGGTTAAATCCGGTAAGACTTTTACAGAAGCTAAGAAAACAGCTCAGCAGGAAATTCAAGCCATCTTTGGCATTCAAATAGCGCAAAGTACGGTGTCTGAAAAACTGGATATTGCTACAGCGGGGGATGCCAATGCTATTTTGTTGGCTATATCATTGATTATTCAGGGAGAATTGTCAGTTGGGGATTTATCAGAACTCTTAGCAACAATATCTGCTGACCTAGAAGAAGATGGATTAATGACCAACAATAGTGTAATGACCAAACTGAGGGCCAATGCTAAATTATTGCACTTAGATTCAATAAGGCAAAACTTGGTTAAGCGATATCAAGACTTAGGTGTTACCGCTACCATTCCTGATTTCGAGAAGTACATCAATTTATTTTTAGTTCAAAGTGCAGAAAAGCCTTCCGCAGAATCGAAAGCAGCTAGGCTTATACTCAATCACACTGCTACATTAACTGGAACAGTGAATCCTAATGGAGCAGAAACCGTTGTGACCTTTGAGTATGGAGTTACTACAAGCTATGGATCATCTGTTGTCGCAAAAGAATCTCCTTTATATTTCGATACGGCTAGATCTGTTTCAGCGGATATCATTAACCTAGATTCCCTAACAACATACCATTACAGAAT
>CAJBBV010000195.1 GCA_903951405.1 uncultured bacterium | reverse complement strand
GGGTGCAAATAATGCGAGAGCAGGGTTTGTTTCAGAAATAGCCTACAATGAATCTGATGGCTCAGCAAATTTTATTATCATAACTGAAAGAAATTCCCCGTTATTAAGAAAATCATTTGACGAAGCAAAGTCAACCCTCATAAATGATCAACAGGCATTGACGGAAAAATTGTGGTTGGCGGCTTTAAAGAAAAAATATCCAGTAACAATCAATAAATCAGCTTGGAATAGCTTGCTAAATGAAGTACATTAAAAAAGTTTACTTACTGCATTGTATATAATTCGTGGCTTTCCTAATGTATAATAATGAAGGACCGGCACACCTGCTTTTTTAAGTTCTTGTGATTGATGTATCAACCATTCTTGACCAACCATTTCACAATCCTCATCAGACTTTGCCCGATTTATTCCATTCAATAAATCACTTGGGATATCGACGTGAAATATTTTAGGAATCATGGTTAACTGCTTCTTATTCGTTATGGGCTTTAACCCAGGTATGATTGGAATAGTTATTCCATTCTCTTTACACTTTTCAACGAACTGAAAATATTTCGCATTATCAAAAAACATTTGCGTTACAATATATTCTGCCCCTGCTTCCACTTTTGCCTTAAGATACTCAAGGTCTGACTCTAAGTTTGGTGCTTCAAAATGTTTTTCAGGATAGCCAGCAACTCCAATGCAAAAATGAGTTCTAAATCCGTCGCGAATATCTTCTTCTAAATAAATCCCATTATTTAAACTATCTACTTGCTTGAGCAAATCAATAGCATATCTATTACCATTCGCCTCAGGTTCAAAATTAGTTTCGTTTTTTGTAGCATCCCCACGCAAAACCAATACATTATCAATGCCTAAAAAATTTAAATCAATTAATGCATCTTCCGTTTCACGCTGTGTGAATCCGCCACAAATGAGATGTGGAACTGCATCAATTTTATAGTGATTCATAATGGCAGCACAAATACCTACAGTACCGGGCCGCTTTCTGATTTCAACTTTTTCAAACGTGCCATCCACTTTTTTCTTGAAAATCTGTTCGCTACGATGATAAGTAACATTAATAAATGAAGGCTTGAATTCCATTAATGGATCAAGGTGTTGATACAATGAATTGATGGTTTTTCCTTTCAATGGAGGCAAAACCTCAAAGGAAACCAACGTGTCTTTTGCCTGATTTATATGATCAATTACTTTCATGCTACTGAATTACATTTTAATAACGGGGCAAAAATACATAAACTATCCCCTTTTTGGGTAATCTGTCTAATCTGTTAAAAGGAATTCCTCTCACCGAAACTGCCCTTTTTTTGATTAATTTGCACTAATGAACCTCACTATTCATACAAAAGGCCTAATTAAACGATACCACAATAGAACTGTTGTAAACCAAGTATCTATTGAAGTAGAGCAAGGACAAATCGTAGGCTTGCTAGGTCCAAACGGGGCTGGTAAGACCACTTCATTTTATATGGTTGTCGGCTTAATTAAACCTGATGAAGGCGAGGTATACCTAAATGACCTCAACATTACAAAATTACCCATGTATAAAAGAGCTCAAATGGGTATTGGCTATCTGCCACAAGAGGCCTCTGTTTTCAGAAAGCTAAGCGTGGAAGATAATATTGCTGCCGTTCTCGAAATGACCAAACTAGGCAAGAAAGAAAAGAAAGACAAATTAGAGGAACTACTCAATGAATTTAGACTAACCCATGTTAGAAAAAATAATGGCGATTCACTAAGTGGAGGGGAAAGAAGAAGGACTGAAATCGCTCGTGCATTAGCTGTTGATCCGAAATTCATTCTATTGGATGAGCCATTTGCAGGAGTAGACCCCATTGCCGTTGAAGACATTCAAACCGTTGTAGCTAAATTAAAATACAAGAACATCGGTATTCTAATTACAGACCATAATGTAAATGAGACCCTCTCCATCTGCGATCGAGCCTATCTTCTGATTGAAGGCAAAATATTCAAACATGGTACAGCAGAGGAATTAGCAGAAGATGAACATGTACGTAGACTTTATCTTGGACGTAATTTTGAACTGAAAAGAAAAGATTATCTTCACGAGGAGGCCCGTCAGGATTCCCTTTACGGAGATCGCTGAGCCTCAAAAACATCATGAAACTACTAAGCCCTGCCATATCCACCTTGGCGAGGTTGCGCTCATGGCGAATTGAAGCCTGGATGCAACATCCTATTTCAGCACAACGGGAAGTGTTGCAGGACCTCGTTACAACAGCACAATACACAGAGTTTGGAAGGCTGTATGAATTTTCAAAGCTATTCACCACCAAAACATTCAAGCAAGCAATACCCATCCATGAATACCATGATATAAGACCTTATGTAGAACGTATCATGGCCGGGGAACAGAATTTACTTTGGAATACCCCAATCAACTGGTTTGCCAAAAGCAGTGGAACCACTTCAGACAAAAGCAAATTCATTCCGGTAAGTCAAGAAAGTTTGGTAGATGGACATTTTAAGGCCGCAAAAGATGTACTATCACTTTATTATATGTTTAACCCCGAGTCTGATCTCTTAACAGGGAAAGGATTAGTAGTTGGAGGTAGCCACTCTATTAGCACCCTACATGAAGAAGCCCATTATGGCGACCTCAGTGCGGTACTCATGCAGAATACCCCTTTCTGGGGTCAATGGATCAGAACTCCAGACCTTCGCATTGCCTTGATGGATGAATGGGAAAGCAAACTTGAAATGCTCGCTGAAACAACCACGAATGAAAATGTAACGTCTGTTTCAGGGGTGCCCACATGGACAATGTTATTATTTCAACGAATTCTGGATATTTCTGGCAAGAGAAACATGAAAGAAGTATGGCCCTCGCTAGAATTATACATACATGGCGGAGTGTCTTTTCACCCTTATAAAGAACAATTCAAAAAACTAATTGGCGAAAACATACACTATCTCGAAATGTATAATGCCAGTGAAGGATTTTTTGCTGCACAAGATATTCCTGGATCAGACGGAATGTTGCTTTTCCTAGACCATGGAATATTTTATGAATTTATGCCAGTAGAAGAATATGGAAAAGATGAGCCAAGAACTATTGGGTTGAAAGATGTAGAATTAGGCCAGCACTATGCCCCTGTTATTACAACCAATGGTGGCCTTTGGCGATACTTAGTTGGTGATACTATTCAATTTACCACCAAAAACCCATTCCGGATAAAAGTAAGTGGGCGGCTCAAATTATTCATAAACGCATTTGGAGAAGAATTAATTATAGATAATGCAGATAGAGCAATGGCTGAAGCCTGTTCCCAAGCAAATGCCTTGTTAAGCGATTATACAGCAGGGCCAGTTTACTTCAGCGAGGATGGAAACGGGGCACATGAATGGTTGATTGAATTTGAAAATGAGCCTTCCGATTTAAAAAAATTTGCTTCTATACTTGACGAAGAACTAAAAAAACTGAATAGTGATTACGAAGCAAAGCGGTATAAAAATATTGCCCTGAGAGAACCCATAATCAAATCATTGCCTCGTGGAATTTTTTCTCAATGGCTGAAATATAAAAATAAGTTGGGCGGTCAGCACAAAATACCAAGACTAAGTAATGATCGCATCATTATTGAAGAAATTGCATCATTGATCAATTCACAATTCCAAAAGTAGATCAATAGTAGTCTACCCGACACATCTGATGTCTAACATCTTTTAATTATCTTGCACAAAATCTGAAACAATGAAATTACTTGAAAATAAAGTTGCTATAATTACTGGCGCAGCACGCGGAATCGGTGAATCAATTGCCATAAAATTAGCCGAACATGGCGCCCATATTGCATTTACTTATGTTAGTGACAGTAGTGCAGAAAAAGCAACCACTCTAGTGAATAAACTTGAGCTGTTAGGCGTAAAGGCAAAAGCGTGGAAAAGCAATGCCGGAGACTATCAGCAAGCAGAGTCGTTTGTAAATGATGTAGTAAAAGAATTTGGCACAGTTGATATTTGCGTTAACAATGCTGGAATTTCAAAAGATAATTTGCTGCTCCGCATGACCCCAGAGCAATGGGATGAGGTGATGAACGTCAACCTCAAAAGTGTATTCAATATGACAAAGCAAGTGATTCGCCCTATGATGAAATCAAAAAAAGGATCTATTATCAATATGAGCTCTATTGTTGGCGTTCGTGGAAATGCGGGACAAGGAAGTTATGCTGCGAGCAAGGCTGGTATAATTGGATTCACTAAATCCATTGCGCTTGAATTAGGAAGTAGAAATGTTAGGGTGAATGCCATTGCTCCAGGTTTCGTTGAAACAGATATGACTCATTATCTTAAAGAAGGCGCTGCGGCAGAAGCATTTTTAGCTAAAATACCCCTTGGAAGATTCGGTACAGCAGAAGAAATAGGCAATACAACCCTATTCCTAGCGTCAGATATGAGTAGCTATATCACCGGACAGGTTATCAGCGCTTGCGGAGGCTTGAATATTTAACAAAATTTTTATAATTAATAGCAATTGAACAATCAAGTCAATATTTCATTTAGACTGTTTTAAATTTGAACAAAAAAATCGGCCCCATATTATTTAAAACATAATAATTATATCAAATAAAATTAAAAATCAATTGCAATTCATCAACTTAATTGATGTAATTTCACTCTCCATAAATACATTTTACAGTTAGTGAGAAAAAATAGGAATATATACAACGCAATAAAAAAAATAAACGCAAGCTTACTCTTACTTGCTGTAATAGCTTTAACTATTAGCACCCCTATAGCATTTTTCACTCAGGAATTTTCTCAAAATACACCTGAACAAAATACACCCCATCCTATTGATGACTCCGAAGATGGGGCATCAAACCTCTTAAATAGCAATACCAACGAAGAAGACGCCCCTGCAAACGATAATAGTATCGAAAAGTTCGTACACAATCCTTCTGAATTTGAAACAAACCATATACAAAAAGTATCTTACTTCGAAACTAACAAGACTAAACTCTATCATGCTTATCACGGAGAGCTTCTAGTGCCCCCGCCAAACTGCAATGCTTAGGCATAGACTACACTATTCAGAATCCCTACAGTTCATAAATTTTATTGGAGTTTAAAAAACTCTTATTATATTCTATTTTTTATTAACATCAAATACATTAAAGGTATTTGAGAAACTACTATATGATGAAAAAACATTCTAAAGAATTTCTCGAACAACTTACACCTGAACAAGGATTCAATCTGTTAGTTGAAGGAAATCAACGATTTATTCATTCACTTAATAAAGATCATGATCATTTGGAAATGATAAATGAAACAAGAGATGGTCAATACCCTTTTGCAGTTATATTAAGTTGTATGGACTCTCGCACTTCAGTCGAATTGATATTTGATCAAGGGCTAGGAGATCTTTTTAGCATTCGTATAGCTGGCAATATCGTAAACAATGATATCATAGCAAGCATTGAATACGCCGTGAAATATGTCGGATCAAAAGTGCTTGTTGTATTAGGTCATACAGAATGTGGCGCAATCGACAGTGCTAAAAAAGGTGTTAAAGACGGGCATATTACTGAGCTACTAGATAGGATACAACCTTCTATAAGCAAAGCTATGCTCATGGACGATAGTAATTATTTATTTAATGAAAATGTTTCATATGCTAATGTTGAAAATAGTCTTGAAGAAATTATAACAGGTAGTGAAATAATCAAAGACTTATTTACAAAGGGTGATTTAGGAATTATAGGTGCCGTATATAATGTCAATACTGGAATTGTTGACTTTTTCAAAAACATCGCAAAAAAAACCAAAGTAAGTAACACTGCAAAGGCTAATATTTAATTATATATGAAAACAATCTTTACAGATATTAAAGCAGATGCGTTGTCGGGAATGGTAGTTTTTTTAGTAGCACTACCACTTTGTCTGGGAATATCAGTAGCAAGCGGGGCTCCCCCATTCGCAGGAATCATCACAGGGGTAATAGGAGGAATAGTTGTTGGGGTTTTGAGTAAATCACATGTTAGTGTATCCGGACCAGCAGCAGGTCTAATTGCCATTATTCTTCTAGCCATTACCGATTTAGGCTATGAAACTTTTTTAGCCGCAGTCGTCATTGCAGGCCTTATTCAACTTACTTTAGGATTGGCAAAAGCAGGAGGCATTTCTAGCTACTTCCCTACTAGCGTCATCGAAGGCATGCTGGTTGCCATTGGTATTATCATCATAAAAAAAGAATTACCACATGCCATTGGCTACGGCACTATCAATGATGGTCAATTTTTCTCATATGAGATTTTAAAAGAAGATTATGGTTTTGTCACTAACATATTACACTCCTTCAACTTTGCACATCTGGGTGCAATAATTGTTACGGCTACCTCACTATTCATTATTTATGCATTCAATAATATATCAGCATTAAAAAAAATAAAGGCTATACCTGGTGCTCTAGTTGCAGTTGCTTCAGGCATTGCCTTGAACGAATTTTTTATTACAGCTTTCCCATCATTAGCGATACCTAATGAACAATTAGTTATGCTGCCAAAAGCCAGTTCACTAAATGAATTCTTTACACAATTTACTCTTCCTTCAATATCAGGGTTTACAAACCCAAGCGTATGGGTTGTTGGTATTACAATTGCAATTGTTGCAAGCATTGAGACACTTCTTTGCTTAGAAGCAGGAGACAAGATGGATCCATTAAAACGATTTTCGAGTTCAAATGCAGAGCTAAGGGCACAGGGAATTGGCAATATGCTGTCTGGACTAATTGGGGGATTGCCCATGACATCGGTTATTGTTAGAACAAGTGCAAATGTGAATGCAGGAGCAAAAACAAAACTATCAGCTATTTTTCATGGTCTATTTCTTCTAGTTGCAGTTTTAACTATCCCTAGCCTGCTCAACAAAATTCCTATGGCAAGTCTTGCTGCAATTCTAATAATGATTGGTTTTAAACTTGCTAGTGTAAAAACTTTTCGTCATGTATGGAATGCAGGCAAACAACAATTCATTCCATTTGTAGTTACCGTAGTTGCAGTTGTTTTTACAGATCTTTTAAAAGGAGTAGGCATTGGATTGGCATTTAGCATATACTTCATCCTCAGAGGAAATATGAAATTAGCTTACTTTTTTAATAAAGAACACCACAATGATAGCGAAACAACTCAAATCGACTTGGCGCAAGAAGTGTCGTTCTTGAATAAAGCCATGATCAAGCAGTCATTGTCAAATTTACCAAACAATAGTAAACTTATTATCAATGCGGCTCATACTGTATATATAGATCATGACGTCTTAGAACTCATACGCAACTTTGTCGATTTTGGCTCTAAGGATAAAAATATCAAAGTAAAATTGATCAATTTCCGACCTGCATACAAAATGGAAAATGCAGAGTATGATTATTCTACAATGAAGCAAGGTTAAAAGTTTGGTCTACACATAGAACTTATTTCATACTTGAATTAGCCTATAATATGGATACGTACAAAGAAAATAGTTCTTCTGCTCAATTCAATACAGATCGTATTTTAAGTGAGTTGAAACATTATTTACCATCTCAGCAGGCACTCAAGGATTTCATTCATCATAATTCACTGCACGCCTTTCAACACATGAAATTTTATGATGCCATATTTAAAGCATCAAATATTTTTGGATACCATGTGCACCTAGAACTTAACGAATACAGAGAGCTTTATGCCACGGGAAGGATTAAAGAAGAAATTATTATAAATATAATTTCAAAAAAAAATAAAAACATTGATGTATGGTTGGAAAAAATGATACACGTACACTATAATATTATAAAACACCCTAGAATCGGACAAATCAGAAAGTTATGGAAGGATGTATACAAAATAGATCTTGATGGATTAGTTCATCCTAGACTATTCAGAATATTATGTGTTTTTTTAGATCAAGGGGTTGCTATAGACAGGTTCCCTATTCAAAACAAAAGCTTTATAGAAAGCATAAAAGAACTAGAGCAAAAAAGCTTAGTCAGTTTTTTTAAAACTAAAGCCATCCGTGAACTTTTCACAAATGGCTCATACTCTATTGAATCACTACTAAAAGAAATAGTTGGCGATTCCCAATATTTTGAACAATATCTATTTGATAGTCACTTTGCTCACAATGGCTGGAGTGGTTTTGTTTCATCGGTAGAAGACAATCCACAAACATTATTAGATAAGAAAATAATAACATTCAAGGAATTAGTCGAATTTGAACTGTTAATTGAATTAGATACTATTACAGCAATACTTGGTGATAGCAGAAAACCCTTGGCTAATTTTATTAAAGAAAAGCCTACGTTATTATTTGAGGATGTTAACAAATCAGAATTTTCTGAAGTAATTGAACTCTGGCAAGATGCTTTTGAATGGAGTTACTATGACACGGTTCTGAAGGGAATTCAAGTATTTAACAAAAAAAGAAATGAACTAGATAAAGAAGATACATTACAAAAATCATTTCAAGCAATATTTTGCATTGATGAAAGAGAATGTTCACTTAGACGACATATTGAAGCGACAGATCCAAATTGTGAAACAATGGGTGCGCCAGGTTTTTTTGGAGTTGAATTTTATTTCCAACAACACGACTCCAAATTTTATGATAAATTATGCCCAGCGCCTGTTACACCAAAATATCTGATAAAAGAATTTTCAACAACAGCAGAAAGAAAAAACGAACTATTGTATTCAAGAGATTCCCACGGAATGATGACAGGGATTGCATATAGTTTAGTATTTGGTTTTTGGGCATTTATAAAAACAATCAATACACTTTTCAAGCCAATGATGAGTCCAGCAATTTCAAATGCGTTTGGACATATGCATAAATATGCGAAACTTAGTATTGAGAACAAGGACCCAAAAGACATTGAAAATGGATTACAGATCGGATACACTAACGATGAAATGGCTACAAGAGCCGAAGGATTTCTGAGGGGCATTGGATTAATAAAAAATTTCGCCCCCATAATTTATCTTGTATCACATGGAAGTAGCAGTGCAAATAATCCTCATCATGGAGCACATGATTGTGGAGCATGTAGTGGCAGACCAGGTGCTGTAAATGCCCGCGTTCAAGCCTTCATTTTAAACAACAAAAAAGTAAGAGAAATTCTTTCAACTAAAGGCATCCTTATTCCAAATGATACTTGCTTCATTGGAAGTATGCATGATACTGCGGCCGACATTATAGATTATTATGACGAGGATGTGTTGATTAATTCAGTAAAAATTGAACATGTCAAGAATAAACATAAATTTGAAATCGCTTTAAATCTAAATGCAAAAGAAAGAAGTAGAAGGTTTGCTTCAATAGATACAAAACAAGATCTAAATCAAATAAGACAAGCCATTCAAAAACGTTCAGTATCACTATTTGAGCCAAGGCCTGAGCTTGGTCACGGAACCAACACACTTGCTATAGTTGGTAGAAGAAAAACGAGTAAAGGCCTCTTCTTAGACAGAAGAGCATTTCTAAATAGCTATGACTATACTACCGACCCAAGTGGGGAAATTCTTTCAAATGTAATGCGCCCTATTGGCTTAGTGTGCGGCGGGATCAACTTAGAGTATTATTTCAGCAGAGTAGATAACTTGAAAATGGGAGCAGGCACAAAACTTCCACATAATGTAATGGGCTTGTTTGGAGTTGCTAATAGTAGTGATGGCGATTTAAGGCCAGGCCTGCCTTGGCAGATGATTGAAGTTCATGATCCTGTTCGACTACTTGTTATCGTTGAACATCGTCCCGAGATAGTCTTGAAAGCCATTAATTCTTCCCCTGATGTTTTTGAATGGTATAAAAACGAATGGGTACACATTATTGCCATGAACCCATTTGATCAAAAATTTTATTTATTTAAAGATGGTGCTTTTGAACACTATGAACCAATAACCAAATCTGAAGAAATTAGCTATATCAAGAATATGGAAGAGTTTCTAGAGTCTTCAAATGAAATGGAAACCAACCACATCACTCATGCTACCAAAGAAAATCTTCCTGTTTATCTTCTAAATCAATAAACTACTTATTTTCAAATACTAATACCCCAATAACAGAATCACTACAAAATATGATGAATCAATTGATAACATTGTTTGTGGCAATACCATTATTTGCATTTTTCACAACACTATTTTGGAAGAATAAACACGAAAATGCTATTTCTGGAATTGTACAAATCACTAAATCAATATACTTAATTTTAGCAGTTGGGTATTCTATTTTATGGATTATCTCAGGAGCCCCAGAAATACACGTTAACTTAGTTACAATCTACGAAAGCCAAGATTTTATTTTTGCTATACACTTCTATTACGACAGAACTACAGCAGTTTTCAGCCTGCTCGGGGCTGTTTCATTTTTCCTAGTAACAACTTTTAGCCGATACTATATGCATCGGGATGAAGGATATAAAAGATTTTTCAACACCATCTTATTTTTTGCGTTTGGCTATAACCTTATCATTTTTTCAGGAAATTTTGAAACCTTATTTCTCGGCTGGGAGTTTATCGGACTCTCCTCTTTCCTTTTAATTGCCTTTTATAGAAATCGCTATCTACCAGTAAAAAATGCTTTCAAAGTTCTCTCTAATTATAGGCTAAGTGATGTTGCATTGATGCTAATGATGTGGATGATGCATCATTTGACTCATAAAAACATAGACTTTACAGAACTGTCTCAATTAAAGATAATTGTTACACAACAGAAACAAGAAACCATGGCAATATTCATAGTCATTATGATATTGATTTCAGCCATGATTAAATCAGCTCAAATACCTTTTACAAGCTGGCTACCAAGAGCCATGGAAGGACCCACAACTTCTTCGGCCATTTTTTATGGATCACTAAGTGTACATATTGGCACATTTCTCTTACTTAGAACATACTCTTTTTGGGAAGATATGCTCTGGTTTAAATCTGTCGTTGTTGTAATCGGCTTAGTTTCTGCTATTGTTTCAACACATATTTCTAGAGTACAACCAACCGTAAAGACTCAAATTGCATATTCTTCCGCGGCGCAAATTGGAATAATTTTTGTTGAAATTGCACTAGGATTTCACTTTCTTGCACTTCTTCACATAGCAGGAAATGCGTTTTTACGAACATATCAATTGCTAGTTTCTCCATCAGTTTTAAATTACTTAATCCATAACCAGTATTTTCACTACCATCCTACCCCAATAAAAAAACTAAATAAGTTAAAGGCAACACTGTTTGTCTTAGGAATAAAGGAATGGGGATTAGATCATTTTTTCTATATGTACCTGTACACTCCTTTTAAGTGGATTGGCAAACAATTTGACTGGCTTAAAAAAACAAAAACAATTGCAACCATTTTGATTATTGGTACAGGCTCTCTAATTTATTTTTTAGCCAATAACCAAATTAAATCATTTGATGGAGCACTCTCTATTTCAATGCTCACCATAGCACTCTCCTTAGTCCTATTCTCTTTTTCCTATCGTGGATCAGCACTAAAAGCTTGGGGAGCTCTCGTAGTTTCACATATTTTTATACTTGCCGGAATTAGCAATAATGAAAAAGAAATAAAATCTATTGAGGTTATTTTATACATAAGCGGAATTCTTATTTCCTTCATTCTAGGTTATCTTACCTTATATAGGGTAAAAAAAATCGACAAAGACATATCACTTAATCAATATCATGGATATGTTTACGAAGAAAAAAATACTGCTTTTCTATTCCTGCTATCTTCAATAGGGATGATAGGCTTTCCTCTAACTGGTGCATTTATTGGAGCAGATGTTTTTTTTACCTATATAAGAACAAATCAGCCATTACTGATCATACTCTTGTCAACATATCTCATATTCATGGAATTTGCCTCTATTCGGATTTTTATAAGGATATTTCTAGGGCCTCATAAAAAACTGAGTCACGCAGTTGCATTTCGTTCAAGTTGAAAAAAATTTATCGAAATAACCCTATTAAATTTAATCCCTACTAGGACTAGATTTCAGCTTTAGCATCTATCTTGGCACAAAGATTTGCAAAAATCTCATCAACATCACCAAGCCCATTCAGCGTAATCACTTTATCAAACGCTGCATAATGCTCAGCAACTGCCAGGGTCTCATTTTTATAGACAGAGATTCGCTTTTTTTGAACGGCTTCATCCGCATCATCTGACCTTCCGGATGTTTTAGCTCTATTGATCATGCGGACTATCAATTCCTCTTCAGGAACATCAAGCGCTAAAACTAGACTAATAGAAGTTTGATGACTTTTCAACAACTCGTCCAAGGCAATTGCCTGTGCTTTAGTCCGAGGAAAACCATCGAATAAAAAACCCGAAGCTTGCTTATTCGCATTAAGTGCAGCATCTACCATACCAATGACTACCGCATCTGGAACTAATTGTCCATTATCCATAAAGGACTTCGCCTTCAACCCAAGATCAGTTTTATTGGCTATTTCAGAACGGAGAAGATCTCCTGTTGAAAGATGTTTGAACCCGTACTTTGTAATGAGCATCTCCGACTGTGTACCTTTCCCGCTTCCTGGAGGACCAAATAAGATTAAATTGAACATGAAAATATCTGTTAAATATGATGAAAACTAATGTGAAATTCAGACATACCTGAATTCTAAGAGCCAAATATACTTAGTTTTGTTTTGAAATTTAACTGACATGCAATTAAGAATCACCATCTTTTTACTCACAGCATTTATATACACGAACTGCGGCATTGCGCAGGAAAAAATTAAAAAAGAAACAACCAAAATGAGTGAATCAGAAAAAACCAACCCCGCCTTTTCCAGAAATGCATCTGCTAAAGTTGACATGAAAGACGAGGATTGGAAAAATGCACTTACCCCTGAACAATATTATATTGCCCGTCAAAAAGGAACAGAAAGACCCTGGAGTAGTAAGTTCGAAAAATTTGAAGAAAAAGGAACCTACTATTGTGCCGCTTGTGGCAATACCCTGTTCAGAAGCAACACTAAGTTTGATAGCGGTTGTGGATGGCCAAGTTTTTTTGAACCTGTTACCAAATCAAGCCTTATTTACTTAGTAGACAATTCACTTGGAATGAAAAGAACAGAAGTGGAATGTGGCCGCTGCAAAGCCCATCTAGGCCATGTATTCAACGATGGGCCTCCACCTACTGGCTTACGTTATTGCATCAATGGAGTGATACTTGGGTTCGAAAAAGGGGATAATAAATAGGCGTGAGGAAATAGGCAAGAGGCAAGAGTAAATACAGAAAAGGGACATAGGCACTAAGTGAGGCAATAGGCAAGAGTAATACAGCGTTAAGCGTCTAGCGTAAAGCGTTCAACCCCCAACTCCGAACCCCCAACCCACAGCGTTAAGCATCGAGCGCAAATCGTTTAACACCCAACTCCGAACCCCCAACCCACAGCGTTAAGCGTCCAGCGTTAAGCGTTTAACACCCAACACCGAACGCCCAACCCCTAACGCAAAGCGTATTGCTATTTTGCCTGATTCATTTCAAGATTGACAATAATCTCAACATCATTGCCAACCATAAGTCCACCTGCTTTTAATGTACCCGTAAAATTAACTCCAAAATTTGTACGGTCAATCGTGGCTCTTGCTTTGAATCCTGATTTATAACCACCATCATTCGTTTGGATTTTACCACCATACGTAACATCAAAATCAACTGTCTTCGTTACATCACGCATAGTAAGGTCTCCCGTTAATTTATACTTATTCCCTCCCACTAAAGTCATTGATTTACTTAGAAAAGTCATTTTAGGGAATTTTTCAGCATTGAAAAAATCATCACTTTTTAAATGATTGTCCCTGTTTACATTGTCCGTGCTTACAGAAGCCACGTCAACAGTAAAATTAATTACCGCATCAGATAAGTTATCTTTTGAAACCACAATGGTACCATCAAAGCCCTTGAATGATCCCTCTACCTCAGAAACAACCATATGTGAAACACTAAACTTCACATTAGAATGAACCTTATCTACCGTCCATTTTGTTTGTGCAACAAGACCTGAGGTAAATAACAAAGCCAATAGACTTAACTGCACTAAAATTAACTGCTTTTTCATGTTTTACTGATTTTGATGTTTAAACACTAAATTATGTGATTTACAGCTCCTTTCCAAAAAAATTGCCAAAAATAATTACAACATTGTTCAATAAAAATTTAGTGAAACAAAATTTCTTAGGCACTGTATTAATGCATAATTTACCTAAAATTATTGAACCATGAGAATCGAAAAAGTGATTTATGCGCTTTTAGGAATAAGTTTTTTGCTGCTATCCACTCCAACCTCAGCTCAAAAAGTTACGTTAGACCAATTTAAAAATTGGAAACCACGTAATATCGGACCAGCTGGGATGAGTGGCCGTATTACAGCAATTGATGCTATTGTTTCAGATCCGAATAACATTTACGTAGGTGCGGCTTCTGGCGGTGTTTGGAAAACAAATAATGCCGGCGGCAGCTGGACATCCGTTTTCGATGACCAACCCATTATAAATATTGGATCTATTGCCATCCAACAATCTAACCCTGCAGTAGTTTGGGTTGGAACCGGTGAAGGAAACCCCCGCAACTCGGTAAGTCTAGGAGAAGGTATCTACAAAACAATTGATGCAGGGAAAACCTGGAAAAGAATGGGACTTGAAAAAACAAGAAACATCCATCGCATCATCGTCGACCCTACTAATCCAAACACAGTTTACGCAGGCGCAATAGGTAACCCCTATGCCGAACATGCTGATCGTGGCGTATTTAAAACTACTGATGGTGGTGAAACATGGAATAAAATACTATATACAAACGACACATCTGGTGTTGGAGATATGATTATTGATCCATCTAATCCAAACAAACTATTTGCTGCTATGTGGCAACACCGCAGAACACCATGGAGCCTAAAAAGTGGGGGCTCTGGAAGTGGGCTTTATATGACTTATGACGGAGGAAAAAACTGGAAAAAACTTGGATCAAAAGAAGGATTGCCAGAAGGAAACTATGGACGAATTGGAATAACTATTTCCCACAGTAACCCCAATAGAGTATACGCTCTAATTGAGGCAACAAAAAATGGGTTGTATAAAAGTGATGACGGTGGGTTAACCTGGACATTAACAACAAGCAATCCTGAATGGGTTAGCACAAGACCATTCTACTTCCAAGATATCGCTTGTGACCCCGAAAACGAGAACAGGCTTTGGCTTATTAATCAAATGATTTCAGTAAGCGAGGATGGTGGTAAAAACTTCGATGTCGTTATTCCTTACAATGGGATACATCCCGACCACCAAGCATTTTGGATCAATCCCAAAAACGCAAGCTATATTATTGACGGAAATGATGGCGGTATTGGTATCACAAGAGATAACGGTAAGACATGGATTTTTGATGAAAAACTTCCTGTCGGACAATTTTATCACATCAATGTAGACAACGAAACACCATATCATGTAATGGGTGGTATGCAAGACAACGGAAGTTGGCATGGCCCTGCTTATACCTGGATAAATGGTGGAATCAAAAATTATTATTGGGAAAGCATTTGGGGTGGAGATGGATTTGATGCTATGGCCGATCCAGACGATGCCTCTTGGGTATATGCAATGAGCCAAGGTGGATCTGTTGGAAAGTATAATGTAAAGACAGGAGAAAGTTGGTATTTACAACCCACTGCCCCCGATGTTAAGACTACACTACGCTTCAACTGGAATGCAGCCATGGCGCAAGATCCATTGAATAAAAATACCATCTACTACGGAAGCCAATACCTTCACAAGTCAACGGATAAAGGTGCTTCATGGCAAATTATTTCACCTGATCTTTCCACTAACGATAGTGCTAAAATTGATCAAACAAATAATGGAGGTATCTCTATTGATATTACAGGTGCTGAAAACTATTGTACAATCATCTGTATTGCCCCCTCTTCTAAAGACAACAATGTAATTTGGGCAGGTACAGACGATGGCAACGTACAACTTACAAAAGATGGTGGTAAAACATGGACCAACTTCAGAGGTAAAATTCCAGGCTTACCCGTAGGTGCATGGATCCCACAAATTCAAGCATCACGTTATAATGCAGGTGAAGCTTTTGTTGTAGCCAACGATTACAGAAGAGGCGACTTCAAACCATACATATTTAGAACAACCAACTTTGGTAAAACGTGGACTAGAGTAGTGGATGATAAAAAAGTAACTGGCTATGCTTTATGTGTATTACAAGACCCAACAGAACCTAACCTCCTCTTTGTGGGAACAGAGCAAGGGCTTTGGATAAGCTTAGATAATGGCGGTAGTTTTCAACAATGGAAAAATGGATACCCAAGTGTATCGACCTATGATTTAGCTATTCAAGAACGTGAAGCAGATCTAGCCATTGCAACTTTTGGAAGAGCTCTTTGGATATTGGATGACATACGTCCGTTACGGAAATTAGCAGCTGAAAAAAGCACGTTCAATAATGCCATTACAGTGTTCGGAAGTCGCCCAGTTGTTCAAGCACAATTCAAAAATGCTCCTGGATATGAATGGAGTACGTGGGGAATTTGGGATGCAGAAAACAGAGCATCTGGTGCCCCTGTATCATTTTTTATTAAATCATCTTCAGATACTAGTGCGAAAAATGATACTGTATTAGTGAAAATATATAACGATAAAAATGAAGTGATTAGAAACCTTAAATGGGTTGCTGACTCAGGCTTCAACAGACAAATCTGGGGCATGGAAGAAAGAGGATACAAAGAACCTGGTGCAGGAAGCAGAAGACGGAGAAGGCGCACCGGAGCATCCCCAGATGATGAACCAGGAGGCCAACAAGCGCTACCAGGAACATATAAAGTTGTACTAACGTATAAATCAGTTAGCGACTCCACTATGATTACATTGCAGGACGACCCTAGACTTGGTAACCGCAATGAAATTAAAAAAGCGCAATATGAATTAAGGACCGAACTGAGAAAAAGTGGAGATCAACTTGTTGAAGCCATTGAAGTATTAACAGATGCTGACGATGACTGTATGCAAATTGAAGCGTTTATCAAAAATATGAAAGGCATTGAAATTGATTCCTTGAAAAAAGCTACCACTACTATTCAAGATGAAATCAAAAAAATTAATGAATTCATCAATGGTAAGAAACAAACCAAACAGGGATACGGTCAAGTGCCAACTGTAACCGTAATGTCAGAGTACTACCAAGCTAGCATGTATATTGCTTCTAAATCAATTGCTCCGGGAGCAGAAGAAAAGAAGTTAGTTGAGAGAGCGAGCACAATCATTGCGGAAGCAATAAAGAAAGTAGATGACTTTAAAAATGGTTTATGGAAGTCATATAGGGAGCAGGTAAATGCTACCAAAATGGATCCTTTCGGAAAATAATTAAACAGCCTGAACGCAATACATTAATTTATATAGCGTTCAGGCTTTCTTTTACGACTAATTTTTATTGATCAAAAATTCAAATGGGGGTTGACTTGCGTTTTTTAATGCCCTTGAAATAATATGTGTTTCCTGGCGGAGTTTGAATTTATTCAAATCCATCAACTCAAATGTCTTATAACGCTCATCAGACATTTCCGCCAAATTAAGCAGAGAATTTAAATACAGAACCTCTTGCTTGATGACATTTTCATCAAGCTTATCAATTCTCCCTAAGATAATCAAGTCTCTATTTAATCGTTCCATATACCTTAATAGCCTACTAATCCTTTCTTAGATGGACAACCACAATTACCCTTCTTTATAGCCATACAAGAAGACATTGTCAAAGTCATAAACAAAATTGCCAAAAAGAAAACTGGTGAAAATAGTTTTTTCATGTTATTACCTAATGCTAATTTACATGATTATCGAACACAGCATAAGGATTAAAAGAATTTTATATATATTTTAGAGGTAGTCCTAAATGGTAAAAAATTAATACTAAGAAGAAAACTATACTTGTTGCTCCACTAGATTGGGGATTAGGCCATGCAACGCGCTGCATTCCCATTATTAATCAGCTCATTGCAATGAACCTCAAGGTTACCATTGCTGGTGAGCGCGCATCAATTACTATTTTAAAAAATGAGTTTCCCAATCTTGAATTTCTACCCCTAAAGGGATACCGAATTCAATACCCTAAAAATGGATTTTTCTTTGCAGTAAAAATACTATTCCAAATACCGAAAATACTTCAAGCCATCTACCATGAGAATAAATGGCTTAACACACAGCTCAAAAATAGAATGTGGGATTTAGTCATTAGCGATAACAGGTATGGGCTTTATTCAAAAAAAACCAAGACTGTATTTATCACACATCAACTCCATATCATTTCTGGATTTGGAAATATCAGTGATAAATTATTACAACGAATAGTTTATAGTAAAATAAATAAATTCAACATATGTTGGGTCCCAGATCTTCAAGACGAGTTGTATAACATCGCCGGAAAACTATCTCATCCTATTCAAAAACCAAATCATACTAAATTCATTGGACCACTATCGAGGCTAGACCTTGTGTCAGGCCAAGCTAATGGCCCAATCTTAATCCTACTCTCTGGTCCTGAACCACAGCGAACACTATTGGAAAATATACTGCTTAGTCAATTGAGCAACATTCAGCATGAAAAAATAATCTTTGTTAGAGGACTTCCTGAAGCCACATCAAAAATTAAAGAGAAGGAGCATGTTGAATTTATAAACTATATGGACCTCAATTCGTTGTCTAAGATCATGTCAGATGCATCATTGGTCATATGCAGGTCAGGTTATTCTACTATCATGGACCTAATTAAGCTACATAAAAAAGCGCTCTTGATACCAACACCTGGTCAATCTGAGCAACTTTACTTAGCACAACATCTCCAAGAAATGAATCGTTTTATTGCTAGGAGTCAAGAAACAGTATCGCTAGCTAAAGACATAAAAACATGCAGAGATTCATCAGCCACCATGATGAAGGTTAACTTTTCTGAATACAAAAATGCATTGGGGGAAATTCTTGACCTATAAAAAACTAGTACCCACGTACATCCTTCCCTTCCATAAAGTTGAGAAACGCTTTATTTACAACTCGGTTACCACCAGGAGTTGGATAATCACCGGTGAAATACCAATCACCTAAATTACTAGGACACGCTTCATGAAGGTTTTCAATGGTTTGATAAATCACTTCAACAGGAATCTTCACTTCAGGGGGAGTAATCAATTCCGCAATTTTGGCAGAAATCTCAGTTGGCGTAAATGACGCATAGACTTGCTTCACTACATTTTCAGTATGCAATAAATTATTTCTGAGCAATTCCTTGCAACGCGTATACAATCTATCTAGTAATTCCATTTGATTGTGGTCTTTCAGCAAGGCTAATGCGGCCTTAAAAGCAATGAAATCACCAATTTTACTCATATCAATTCCATAACAATCAGGATAACGAATCTGTGGAGCAGATGATACAATGATGATTTTTTTGGGCTCCAATCGAGATAACATCCTAACTATACTTTCCTTTAATGTAGTACCCCTAACGATTGAATCATCAATCATAATCAATGTGTCAACCCCTTTTTGAACAGTACCATACGTAATATCGTATACGTGCTGCACCATTTCAGCACGGTTCGAGTCTTCTGTAATGAAGGTTCTCATCTTCACATCCTTGATAGCAATTTTTTCAACCCTAATTTTTCGGTTGATCATCTCTGCCATTTTCTCTTCATCATAATCCTTGTTCCATGATAAGATTCGTTGAAGCTTAATTTTATTGAGGTAATCCTCCATCCCTTTCAACAAACCGTAAAATGCAACCTCTGCAGTATTGGGAATGAATGAGAAGATCGAATTTTTTAGGTTGTGATCGATTGACTTAAGCACTGAGTCGCTTAGTTTATATCCTAGCAAAATACGCTCACGGTATATTTTTTCATCACTTCCTCTAGAAAAATAAATCCGCTCGAAACTACACGCTTTTCGTTCCTTAGGTTCTAGTATTTGCTCAATCGAATATGTCCCGTCATTTTTTACAATAATAGCATTGCCAGGCATCAGCTCTTTTACTTCATTTTCACCTACATTAAATGTAGTGCGGATAGCAGAACGTTCTGATGCAGCGACAATGACTTCATCGCTTATATAGTAATAAGAAGGTCGTATGCCATGTGGATCACGAATAATAAATGAGTCACCGTTTCCTAGTAATCCCGATACATGATAGCCGCCATCAAAATGCTTAAATGATTTTTTGAGAACAGAAGAAAGTGACATGCTGCCCGGATTGGCTTCATCTTCCTTTACGATGAAGTGATGCACTACTTCCATCATGGCAGCAAGATCACTTTGCTTTTCGAATGCGCCAGGTTCTATATTTACTATTGAAAATAATTCGTCGGTATTAACTAGATTGAAATTACCCGCCAATGCAAGATTTCTAACCGGAAGGATATCACGCTTTATAAAAGGATGGCAGAACTCCACATTATTTTTACCCTGTGTTCCATAGCGAAGATGCCCAAGTAAAAGCTCACCCATGAAATTCAGATGGCCTTTCATTAAACCAGGATGCTTTCTAATTTCAGGCTGATTTTTTTCAAGTTCATTAATTTCCTTACCCACTTGAGCAAATACATCAGCAATAGCCTGTGTAGCAATACTTCTTAACCGATGCATAAAAGGATAACCTGGCTCAGCATTTAGCTTTACTGCAGCAATTCCCGCACCATCCTGTCCACGATTGTGCTGCTTCTCCATAAGCAGGTACAACTTGTTCAGGCCATACAAGGCTGTTCCTTTTTTCTGTTGATAATAGGAAAATGGCTTTAGAAGCCGGATATATGCGAGTCCGCACTCGTGTTTTATAGCATCACTCATAAAGGGCTGTGAGAGATGCTAAATTACACCGATTTTACAATAAAGGGAAAAATAATACTGAAGAAGTATTTATTTAGTAATGAAATTCGGGAATTGCTTCTTGACTTCTTCACATTCCTGGAATTCTGTGTCTACCATGATGTAATAAGTAGGCAATTTCGACAAAAACCATTTTTCAATAGCCCTATCTTTTTTCTCTGCTATGGCTCGTTGAGAAATTCGATCGTAATCATCCCGTAAATTTTCCCGATGGGGAGCCGTTTTATTTTGGAGGTATACTATTCTTACTGATTGTTTTTCCTGTTCATCTTTATAACCCAATGGTTGAGAATACTCCCCTACTTTAAGTTTCGAAAGATCTGCTACAAGACTCTTATCCAGCTCATCAATGGTAACAAAGTTGCCACCTTGACCATTAAGAATACCACCAGTAAACTTACTATTCTGATCATCACTGTATTTATCTACCGCCTCTCCGAAGGTAATTGTTGAAGCTATCAATTTTGAACGAACTGAATCCAGTTTTTGTTTGGTCTCCTGTATATCTTCCTCCAATACTTGAGGTATTCTTAGAATATGCCTTACAACAGCATCATCTCCATTACGGCTTACCATTTGGATGATATGATATCCGAATTTGGATTTAATAACAGGGGAAATTTGTCCCTCTTTTAACCTGAATGCTGCATTTTTAAAATCAGGGTCAGTTTGCTTATCTGTTTTGCTTAATTCAAATCGTCCACCAAGCTGCTTGCTCCCTGGATCTTCAGAATACAGCCTAGCCATAGTTTCAAAGGTCTTGTTCCCGGATTCAACTTGTCTTTTGTAATCCGATAGTTCATCTTGAACAAACTTCTCCAATTCCCTGCCCGCTTTAGGATGAATTACAATTTGGCCGATCACTAATTCAGTTTCATAGAAGGGCAAAGAGTCTTTGGGTATTTTATCAAAATAGTCTTTTACTTCATTCGGCGTAATCTTGATGAATTCAACAATTTTATCGCGCATAGACTTTGCTAGTCTGCCTTCTTTGATCGACTTACGGAAGTCTTCTTTGACCTGATAAACTGTTCTTCCTGCAATTTGTTCAAAGGCTTCTTTACCACCATACTGCATAACGAAATAACGCACACGCTGATCAAGTTCAGCTTCAACTTCTTCTTCACCCACGGGCAATGAATCCTTTTCAGCCTGGAGTACCAACGCTTTGTCTTGCATCATTTTATCTAACAACACACACTCTACGTTCACAGGTACTTCATTACCTTGACGTTTCATATCATCTATATAATTAGAAATATCACTGCGCAACACGATTTTATCACCTACGATTGCAACAATTTTATCGGCCAAAACCCTTGCTGATTGTGATTTTGCCACAACAGAAAAGGCTAAAAAAAAGAGAATGGCAAAAAATTGTCTCATGCTTATTATCACTTTTAAGGATGCACGTGCATCCATGTTCAAATTTGACTGAAATCGGTGTGTTATGTGTAAAAACAACCTTAAAGTTTTCTTAATTTAAACTCAGAGGGTCCTTTTAACTTCTGTTTCTTCAAATGCTTCGATTACATCACCAACCCTAATGTCATTATAGTTCTTAATTGTCAATCCACATTCCATACCTGCAGTTACTTCTTTGGCATCATCCTTATAACGCTTTAAGCTACCTAGTTCTGCACTCTGTCCTTCTCCTTTTGGATACTCCACAATACCATCTCTAATGATTCTGATTTTATTATTGCGCATGATTTTTCCATCAAGCACTTGACATCCTGCTACGGTAGCCTTATCAAATTTATACACCTCACGGATTTCAACATTGGCAACAATCTTTTCTTCAATCTTAGGCTCAAGCATTCCTTCCATGGCACTCTTAATCTCTTCAATTACATTATAGATGATTGAGTAAAGCTTAATTTGAACACCTTCACCCTCTGCAAGCTTATTTGCTTGTAACGAAGGCCTTACATTGAATCCTATAATAATTGCATCGGATGCAGTCGCGAGCAATACATCACTTTCAGTGATTTGACCTACTGCTTTATGTACAACTTTGATTGCCACCTCTTGCGTTGAAAGTTTCTGAAGTGAGTCACTTAGTGCTTCTACCGAACCATCCACGTCACCTTTGATGATAATATTAAGTTCCTTGAAGTTGCCCAATGCAAGACGACGTCCAATCTCATCAAGCGTAATATGCTTCTTAGTACGAATACCTTGCTCACGCAAAATTTGTGATCTTCTTCCGGCAATTTCTTTAGCCTCAGATTCTTCCTTATATACTTTAAACTTTTCACCGGCTTGTGGAGCACCATTTAATCCGAGAATTAACACTGGTGTTGCAGGAGGTACAACATCAACTTTTTTGTTACGTTCATTCACCATCGCCTTTACCCTTCCATAATGCTGTCCACTCACCACTAGATCTCCAACATGAAGTGTACCATTTTGAACAAGTATGGTGGCTACATAACCCCTTCCTTTATCAAGCGTAGCTTCAATTACTGTACCTGAAGCTTCTTTGTCTGGATTTGCTTTTAAATCAAGCATTTCAGATTCAAGTAATATTTTTTCAAGTAGCTTATCTACATTAAGTCCTTGTTTCGCAGAAAGTTCTTGACTTTGGAATTTACCACCCCACTCTTCAACAAGAATATTCATTCCGGCTAATTGCTCATAAATTTTCTGTGAATTGGCGCCATCTTTATCAATTTTATTGATAGCAAAAATCATCGGTACCCCAGCAGCTTGTGCATGGCTTATCGCCTCCCGGGTTTGTGGCATAACCGCATCATCTGCAGCAACCACTATAATTGCCAAATCAGTAACCTTTGCACCACGAGCACGCATGGCGGTGAAGGCTTCGTGACCAGGTGTATCTAAGAAGGTAATTGATTTCCCAGAAGGCAAATCAACATGGTATGCACCAATATGCTGTGTAATACCCCCCGCTTCACCTGCTACCACGTTTGCGTTTCTGATATAATCTAGTAATGACGTTTTACCGTGATCTACGTGACCCATGATGGTAACAATTGGCGCACGCGATACATTGTCTTCGGGTTGATCTTCGGTATCCTGCTCTTCCATTTCCATCTGCTTCTCCATGTCTATGAATTCTACTTCATACCCAAACTCACTTGCCACCAATTCAATAACTTCAGCATCAAGACGTTGATTTATAGATACCATTATACCTAAGTTCATACATGTGCTAATGATATCAGCAAAATTGACATCGAGCAAATTAGCCAATTCAATTACACTGATAAACTCAGTTAATTGAATTTTAGTTTCTTCCCCTTCTGCACCCGCCTCCATTTCTTCGCGTTTGAGTCGGCGCATTTTGGATTTGGTAATCTTAGGTTTAGATCCACCGCCACCTGATAGCTTAGCTTGTGTTTCTTTTATCTTATTTTGAATTTCCTTCTCGTCAATCTCCTTAACATCTTTGTCCTTTCGTATCGCCATTCGAGATGTTCCAGGAGCCCTTGGGGCTGTTGGCCTTGACGCACCAGCAGCTGGTTTCACACCATCCTTTTGAAGCAAAGGCTTCATCCTCTCTTCATCCTTCTTTTCAATTGGAATACGCTTACGCTTTCTTTTTTCATCAGCGCTACGGCCACGATCTTCAAGATCTGGTGTTAATTCTATCTTACCTACAACCTTTGTTCCTTCAAGTTCTGGCGCCTCAATTTTAATCATCTCTGTTTCAGGTGCTTTAGCTACTTCAGGCGCAGCAGGCACTTCAACAGGTTCAGTTACTTCAGACTTAGTTTTTTTGGAAGTGGTTGTTTTTTCTTTCTCTTCTTTCTTTTTAGTGGAGCCCCGCTTTGGCCTAGTAGATGAATCAATCGCATCAAGATCAATTTTGTGAAGCAATTTCGGACCATCAAGTTCGGGTGCATCTATTTTCAGCATTTCTACTTCTGAAGGTGCTTTTGTCGGTTCTGGAACAATAACCTCAGGAACTGCCACGGGCACTTGTTCTATAGGAGCAGCTGAAGCAACAACAGGTTCTGAGACCTCTGCTTGGACTTTCTTCTTACCCTCTTTTTTGAAAACTATCTCCTCTTCATCCTTCTTCTTCTTAACCTCCCCTGAACTACCCTTCGGAATTTCAATGGCATCACTCTTAGCCTTAGCCGCTTTGTCTGAAGAAAATTCCTGCAGCAGGCAGTCGTACATATCTTCAGTCAATTTGGATGTTGGCTTAAGATCATCCTTACTAAAATTTTTACTCACAAGGAAATCCACCAACGTGTCTTTACCGATGTTGAATTCCTTGGCCGCAGCCATTAACCTGGGTGTGTTTGCTTCTGACATTGATCCTCCTTCAGCTTTTATGCTTAGCTATCTTTTAAAAAACCACTAACAATTATTCCTTTTCAAATTCAGACCTAAGGATCTCACGAATGTCTTCGATTGTTTCCTTTTCAAGGTCTGTTCTACGTTCCAATTCAGTTGGCGTTAGATCAAGTACACTACGCGCGGTATCACAACCAATACGCTTTAGTTCTTCAATAATCCACGCTTCTATTTCATCACTAAATTCATCCAAATCGATATCGTATTCGGCCATTTCGCCTTCATTATCCCTGTATACATCAATCACAAATCCAGTAAGGTCTTCTGCCAATTTAATGTTTACTCCACGCTTACCGATAGCAAGTGATACCTGATCGGGAGAGACAAACACTTCAGCACGCTTACCTTCATTATCAATATTCATACGTGTGATTCTAGCAGGCGTTAAAGAACGTTGAATCAACAGTTGAATATTATTTGTAAAATTAATTACATCGATATTTTCATTCTTCAATTCCCTTACGATACCATGAATTCGACTTCCTTTCATACCTACGCAAGCACCTACAGGATCAATACGATCATCATAACTTTCAACAGCTACTTTAGCACGCTCTCCTGGCTCACGAACAATCTTTCTAATCACAATAAGACCATCAAAAATTTCAGGAACTTCAATTTCTAGCAATTTGGCTAGGAAAGAAGAATGTGTTCTTGACAATATGATAACAGGCGCATTGTTTTTTAGTTCTACTTTTTTAATTACAGAACGAATACTTTCTCCTTTTTTGAAGTAATCAGCAGGAATCTGTTCTGATTTTGGCAGAATCAACTCATTTCCATCTTCATCAATCAACAAAACTTCTTTCTTCCAAACCTGATACACTTCAGCACTGATGATATCTCCAACACGGTCACCATATTTTTTTACAAGTGCATTCTTCTTCAAATCTCCAATACGGCTAGCAAGGGTCTGCTTTGCAGCCAAGATAGCTCTACGGCCAAAATCCTGAATTTCAACTTCTTCATACAATTCTTCACCTACTTCAAAATCGGGCTCGATTTTAACTGCATCACTATATGCAATTTCGATAAGCGGATTTTCAACAGCACCATCTTCTACAATCATCCTGCGACGGACAATCTCTAGATCTCCTTTTTCGGTGTTAACGATAACGTCAAAACTTTCGTCTGAGCCATATTTTTTTCTCAGAAGGGTTTTAAACACATCTTCTAACACCTTCATAAGCGTAGGACGATCGATATTTTCCGCATCTTTAAAGTCCTGAAACGATTCAATTAAGTTAATACTTGCCATATAACATACATTTAATGTTCTTTTCTACTATTTGTTTAAAATACTACGTTGACCTTTGATTCTTTAATTTGATCGAAAAGAAAAGCGTGTTTAACCACTTCTTTTTTCTTTCCCTTGCCCAACTCTTCCTCTAGCTCAATTCCCACGTTATCTGCGGCAATCAATTTACCCTCTACCTTTTTCCCATCAGCAAGTTCTACCATAAGGGACCTGCCAATGTTTTTGATATACTGCCTATTTAGCTTGAGTGGTTCATCCAACCCTGGTGAAGACACTTCCAATGAGAATTCTCCATCAGGATAAAGTGTTGTTTCGACAATCTGCTTATATAAGGCTTTATTAATTCTAACACACTTTTCAATGGTAATACCGGAATCGCCATCGATAAACAGGCTGATGTTGTTTACTGGCTTTATGGCTACGCTGACTAGAAAGTAAACAGGCTCTTCCTGAAGCAACTGCTCCACCAATTTTACAATTTCTGCTGTTTTATCCTCTGTTGCCATAGTCTATGAAATAAAGAAGGGAACGCCTCCGTTCCCTTCACCTTATTCTATTTCTATCACAAATATAGGCAGTTTGCCTGAAAAAACAAAATCAGCACTTCGTACGGTGAGCGCTGGACGCTTGGGTTGGGGGTTGGACGCTTGGCGCTTAACGCTGGACGCTCGGGTTGGGAGTTGGGGCTTGGAGGCTTGACGCTTAACGCTGGACGCTCGGGTTGGGGGTTGGACGCTTGGCGCTCGACGCTTAACGCTGGACGCTCGGGTTGGGAGTTCGGGGTTGGGGGTTGGACGCTTGGCGCTTAACGCTATAGTATTGCCTCCTGCCTCCTGCCTATTGCCTCCTGCCTATTCCCTCTTGCCTAACTTTGTGCCCTTGCCCCTTTTCTGTATTCACTATTGCCTGCAACCAACCTCACCCTAAAGGATGACCAAAATCATGCACTGTTCATTTTAATGGTCTAATTTTATCACATATAGATTAGTTATGCCAACAACAGAAAACCTGAACGATTTCTATCAAGAGAATAAAAAGCTACTGAACGAGTACCTTGAAACTAGGCTACAGATCTTTAAACTTTCTAGCATAAAGGTGCTCTCTAAAACGATTAGCATGCTAGTACTCATTAGCATCATTAGCTTTATGTTTCTTTTTTTCTTACTATTTCTAGTCATTGCTTTCTCATGGTTCATGGCAGATGTACTAGGAAGTAATGCAATGGGCTTTTTATGTGGAGGGGCTGTATTCTTAATCATCATATTAGTTTCTATTATTTTCAGAAACGCCTTATTTGTAAACCCTTTTATACGTCTCTTCATACATTCATCCCTAAGTGAAGAAGATGAAGAGGATGAATACTAAACAACCATGAGCAAATCAATACGCACGATTCATTCCTTAAATCGAACATTGAGGGAATTGAAGGAAAAACAAACAAACATCGAATCTAAACTCGACCTCAATATGCAAAATTTGAAGTCGAATTATTTTGGCATGACCATGAACTCCGTTTTCGGATCGAAAAAAAAATCGACTGCAAGCTTTTGGGCCAACATAGTCGGGCAAGTCATGGAAAGTGAAAAACTTCAAAACGGTATCAGTAAACTTGCTGGATCCTTAGCCGATAAAGTTGGTGAAGGAATTCATAAGGCCTTTGGGCATGAGAAGTGAATTTTGAGGCAGGAGGCAATAGGCAGGAGGCAATAGGCAGGAGGCAATAGGCAAGAGGCAATAGGCAGGAGGCAGGAGGCAATACTATAGCGCCGAGCGCCTAGCGTTAAGTGTCCAACCCCCAACCCCGAACTCCCAACCCGAGCGTTAAGCGCGCGAAGCGCGAAGCGCCAAGCGCCAAGCGTTCAACCCCAACCCCGAACTCCCAACCCGAGCGTTAAGCGCGCGAAGCGCGAAGCGCCAAGCGTCCAGCGTCCAACCCCCAACCCGAGCGTTAAGCGTTAAGCGCGCGAAGCGCCAAGCCTTCAACCCCAACCCATATTCATTTATTTAAATTAATTAACTTTGTTCCATGATACGCTATATATTCCTAGGCTTGATGATTTACTTTGCCTATCGTTTTATTTTTGAATTGGTTATACCCGTATACAAAACAACAAGACAAGTAAAAAAGCAGTTTGATTCGGTAAGACAGAACACCAATCAAGATTTTGATCAACAATCAACACGTCAAACACATAAGCCGCAACCCAAAAAAGACATCAAAGGCGATTACATAGAATTTGAGGAAATTTAATCCATCAAATGATTTTTAAAAAAATTAATGCCTTTTTTAACCCAGCATATTTTCAAGGCTGGGGTAAACAAAAAAACTATTTCGAAGGCTGGTACTTCAAAATAGTTAACGCGGATGGCTCTAAAGCATTTGCGTTTATACCAGGTATTGCAATGGATAAACATGGAAATAAACAATCCTTTGTTCAAGTACTCAATGGAAGGAAAAAAACTGCGCTCTACCACAAATTTCCTGCAAGCGACTTCAAGCCATCCCCGACTGAATTTTATGTAGAAGTAAACACAAATAGTTTTTCTTCATCCTCCATTTCATTAAGCCTTCCAGGTGCCATCGGCACACTGAGATTTACGGGAAATCGTCCATGGCCTAATTCATTTTTTTCTCCAGGAATAATGGGACCATTTTCATTTGTTCCGTTTATGGAGTGTTATCATGGTATTGTAAGCATGGATCACAGCATATCGGGCAAATTGGTAATAGATAATGAAGAAATCGATTTTGAAAACGGTCGTGGCTACATTGAAAAGGACTGGGGGAGGTCTTTCCCATCTGCTTACATATGGCTTCAATCAAACCATTTTAGCACACCAGGAATTTCTCTGAAAACATCCATTGCGAAAATACCCTGGCTAGGAAGTTCGTTTGTTGGATTCATTGCTGGACTCCATCTACACGACCAATTAATTCAGTTTACTACCTATAATAGAACAAGCCTTAAAAAATCATTTGCAAACGACAAAGAAGTTGATATCATACTGGAAAATAATAAATACCGTCTTGAAATAAAGGCGAAACGTGATCAAGCTACAGCGTTAGCTTCTCCAATACTTGGACTAATGGATGGGCGAATAGAA
This sequence comes from uncultured bacterium, assembly GCA_903951405.1. Lineage (GTDB taxonomy): Bacteria > Bacteroidota > Bacteroidia > Chitinophagales > Chitinophagaceae > Pollutibacter. The sequence continues at coordinate 5,022 of CAJBBV010000195.1, read as the reverse complement.
GAAAGCATGTCATCAGAAGTGCAGGTCAAATTGTATGATAAAAGAAATAATTCATTGATGTTTCATGACATTGGCAAGCACACTGCATTAGAAGTGGCTGGGAAAATTGATGAAATCATTGTAGGCTAGTTTTAGAGCAAGATTGTAGTACATAGAACCGTCACTCATTGCATTATAAGTCATAAAAAAAGGCCATTCTAAATAGAATGGCCTTTTTTGTATAGGTAAGTGATAATTATTTATCCCACCAAAGTGCAGTACTTGATTTATCAGGACCGCCCAATTTTGAAACACCACCATCGTAACCACCTTTGTTTACAACTTCTTCACTAGGAGGGAAAATTAAACGTTTAACTGATCCAGCTGCTGTAGATGCATCTGGATTTTCGTTGTTAATCCTATCGTACAACTTAGGATATCCGGTTCTGCGGAATTCAGCCCAAGCTTCAGTACTCATAGTTGGACACAAAGCGATCCATTTTTGAGTACCAATTTGCTCACGTTGCTTTTCTTCGGTACCAGCCCAAGCTACAGTAATATCTGACAACGGCGGAGCAGCATATTCAGCCGGTCCCTCAAATGGAGCAGGAGTATTAAGGCTTGCAATGTAATTTGTTACAGGTGCACCTGTGTAGCCCCACTGAGCCATAGATGCCGCAATACCACCTTCATAAAGATCCTTAGCAGAGGCAGAACCAACGTTCCATCCGTTTAATTTAGCTTCAGCTAGATTAAACCAAGTCTCTGCTGCAGCATAAATGGTGAAAGGCTCTGTACCATTTGCAGCATTTTGAAATCTTGGAACCACGTTACTATTGTTGTCTTTGTCGTTGAATGCCTCTGACATCTGTGCAATGGTCAAGCCATTTCTCAACCCTTTATACCCACCATTTGCGGATTCCTGAAACATTGCCATCATCCTTGGGTCTTCATATCCTTTAAGCACACTCTCCATAGAAGCACTCATTCTAAATTCACCCCACTCTGATATAACCCCAAGTGGGTTAAGGTATCCTGGAGGAGTTGGCTTTTGTGCAGCGTTGTCAGCATTAGTAGTAATTAAACCACCAGGGCCAGCAGCAGCAGCTTCAGCTTCAGTTTTTGCAAGACTTGGATTTACCTTAGAAATACGCATAGCAGCTCTCAATCTGATTGAGTTCGCAAACTTCAACCATTGTGTGATGTTACCGCCATAAATCACGTCTCCTGAAGCAAATGCAGTTTTATCTTGATTTTGAGAAAGTACGGTAATCGCCTCACCCAAAGATTTTAAAATTTCTGTGTAAATAAACTCTTGTGAGTCATATTCAACAACGTCTTGACCATTTCCAATTGTAGAATAAGGAAGAGGACCAAAGAAATCTGTCATCGGAATAAAGATGTACGATTTCCACACTTTAGCCACCGCTTCTTCTACAGGACGAGGTGAAGGTGAATTTGGACCAGTTTGATCCAAAATGGTTTGTAGGGTAGAAGCTCCATTAAGGAAAGCGCCCCATCCACCATTTATCCAACGACCCACCATAGCATTACGATCACTTGGGAATGCTTTTTGAGTACAAGAGAAGAACTGAGCCTGTTCGTCAGAAGCAAGAGATACAAGTAGCTGATAGCCACCTGCCCACTGATCCGTATTCAAAATACCTCCATACTCAGCACTGCTAAATAACTTGTCCAACTGCTTAGGAGCTAATGTTTCAATTTTTGTTTTATCGGTATTTAATTCATCGAACCCTTTAGTACATGATGATAATAATACCAGCATGCAGAAGTAGACGAAAAGATTATAACCGTTAGTGTATTTTCTCATAAACTATTATTTTTTAATAATTAAAAATTAAGGTTTAGGTTAAGTCCAAGACTGCGTGTAAAAGGCGAGCAGAAAGACTCAGTTCCTATTAAACCACTTGCGGTAGATACTACCAATTCAGGATCAAATCCTTGTGCTTTGTTCATTAAGAAAAATAGGTTACGTCCAGTTAACGATAAAGTTGCTGCCTTAAATGGAGTTTTTGCTATTTTCTTTTGAGGAATGTTATAGCTTAGAACAAGTTCTCTCAATCTGATATTTGAAGCAGAATACGTGAATGCTTCACCAGCTGGAGTATTTCTACCACCCACTGACATCCAATATGCTTCCGCAGTAGTTTGAACAGTATTCTTAGAACCATCCTCTTGTACACCATCCACTACCCAACCGCTTCTTCCCTCGAGGGTTTTAGCAGCGAATCCATCTCCAACAACGTTAGCATCTGTGAAAGAAGTTACTACACCACCAATCCTAGCTGAAACGAGGAAGCTTAAGGCAAAATCTTTGTATGTAAATCGGTTACCCAAACCACCTATCCAATCAGGACGGCTATTTCCTACATATACATTTTGAGCACCAGTAATTTGAGGAAGTCCGCTTGGTAACACAACAACTTTACCTGCTGCATTTCTTACGAAACCTCTACTATACATTTCTCCAAAAGGCTTTCCTTCTACAATCTTAGTAAAGTTCATGAAACCATCTGATCCCAATACAAATTCAGGAGAGTTTGGAGAAATTGAAATAACCTGGTTCCAGTTTCTAGCATAGTTCACATAGAAAGACCAAGAGAAATCATTTGTTTTCACTGGTACAAAATTCATTGTAATTTCTATCCCTTTATTTTGTACATCACCAGCATTGATAAATTTGCTAGAATATCCTGATGCTGGAGGAGTTGCTACGTTAACCAACTGGTTTTTTGAGTTGGTTTTGTATAATGTAACATCTGTAGAAATTCTATTGTTAAGGAAGGCTAAGTCTACCCCTAATTCACCAGAAGAAGTAAGCTCAGGTTTTAAATCCACAGCTGGCTTAGATTGACTCTTGTTGATACCACCACCAGGAGTTACGCTAAAGTATTCTTTGGTTTGATATGGAGCAGCATCAATACCTGTTTGTGCAAAGGAAGTCCTCACCTTAAACAAGCTAACATAATCAGGTAGTTTCACCATATCTGAAATGATAGCGGTAAGACCAGTTGATCCAAAGAAATAAGATCTATTGGATGAAGGCAATGCTGAAGACCAGTCATTTCTGCCTGTTACACTCAATACTAAATATTTCCTATACGTTATATCTCCACTTCCATATAAAGAATTCTTTTTATAAGCAGAGTAACTTTCATTAGAAGTTAGTTTTCCAGAAGCCGCATTGTTAAGTGTGAAAACATTCTCATTCACCAATGCCGTTGCAGCAGAATTCAATCCACTATTGATTCTGGTTCTCATATTACCACCAACGTTGGCGTTTAATTTAAAATCACCGAAATTACCTTGGTAGTTCAATAGGAAGTCATTGTTTACTTCAGTAAAAGAACTATTCGTCAATCCATAATAGCCTTCCTCTGCGATAACATATGTATTTCTGAATCTACGGTCTTGTGAATTTGATAAATATTTATTCATACCAGTACGAACCAAAAGACTAAGGTTAGGTAAGAATTTATAGGTTAATGATCCCATCCCTTTAACATTACCAGAATTCAATTTATTTGTAGTGTTATACTTAACCCACATAGGATTTTCTCCACCATTTGAACCTGGGTTCCAATAGTTTTGAATCAACTGACCTTGATCATTTCTAAATTGATAATGATCTTTGATGTAATCCACGCCAATGTTTGTAGGTAAACGAAGAATCTGACGGTTTACATTTGAAAAATCTTCACCTGCCTTAACAAAGTTATTTTCAATTTGATCAAAATAAGTGATTTTGGTATCAAATGAAAGTTTGTCGGTGATATTTCCACCAACCCTAAAGTTAAAGTTATGCCTTAAGAACGTGTTGTTATCAACTATTCCTCTTCCAGATATATTATTATAAGAGAAGAAAGATTGAATTTTATCACCACCACCCGTTACAGAAACACCATTGGTGTATGTTTGGCCAGTGCTGTAGAAATCCAAATAGTTATTTGGATGGCTTTCAAGTTTAGTTGTTGCGGCATCAGCTGGATTAATACTCCAGTTATCCACTTGCTGTCCAACTATTTTTTCTCCCCACCCTAGTTCAGAATTTCTGATGTAGTTACCACCTGAGCCTTGAGAATAAGTATTTTGAAAATCGCGAAGATTTACTACTTGATCAAGTTGAGTACTGCTGTTTACAGAAACTGCAAGGCCTTTACCAGCTGAACCTTTTTTAGTAGCGATGATGATAACACCATTTGATGCATCACTTCCATAAAGAGCAGCAGCAGAAGATCCTTTTAGAACGTTCATAGAAGCGATATCATCAGCGTTCAATGAACTCAAATCACCAGGAATACCATCAATGATAATCAATGCTTCACTGCTGTTAGCAAATGATCTATCACCTCTGAGTACAATACGTACATCAGATCCAACTCCACGAGATGAACGAACTACGTCTAGACCAGCAACTTTACCAGAAAGTGAGTTGGCAACGTTTGTTTCACGTGCTTTAGTCAAATCCCTGGTTTCAACTGATTGAGTAGCATAGTTCAATGATCTCTTACTTTTCGTTACACCGAGCGCTGTTACAACAACGTCAGCCAACGATGCAGAAGAAGAAGCTAAAGAAACTGATACATCACTAGCAGAACCTGCTACTGAAACTTCTTTAGATTCAAAACCAATGGAGGAAATCTGTAAAACAACATTTCCTGCAGGCACTGATAAAGAAAAAGCTCCGTTAGCATCTGTAACTGCTTGGCCTTTGCCATTTTTAACTTTTACAGTAGCCGATGGAACACCTTGATTGGCAGCGTCTTTTACAAGACCTTTAATCTGCCGAGTTTGAGCTGTTACTAGATTTGCAACTAGTAGCAAGAACAGCATTACCTTAAGTCCTTTCATGAGATTAATTTAATGTTAATTAAAGAATAAATATATGGGGGCTAATTTTAAAAAAAAAAAAAATTACGTGCAGCGTTTTTATTTTTTTAGTTATTTTTTAATTACCAAACAGTGGTATGAGCTTGAATAATTAAGGAAATTGGAAATTTAAGTATGCAACTTACTTATTAT
>CAJBBV010000194.1 GCA_903951405.1 uncultured bacterium | reverse complement strand
GTGAATCATAAGTTAGTCCCAATCAGCTATAAGCTCAGAAGCGGAGATCAAATTGAAATTATTACATCGAATAAGCAGAAGCCTAGTGAAGACTGGCTGGCTCTAGTACTCACTGCGAAAGCAAAAAATAAGATCAAAGATTCCTTAAAAGAAGAAAAACGAAAAGTAGCTGAAGAAGGAAAATACATTGCTGAAAAAAAACTAGCTTCTATAGGAGCTTCTTTCTCACAAACCAACGTTGAAGAGTTAGTCCTTTTTTATAAACTGCCATCTTCGCTTGAGTTGTTTTATCGAGTGGCAATTAAATCGATCGATTTAAAAGAGTTAAAGGAATTTTCTGTAGTTGGTGATAAGCTTCATCTAATTAAGGTTGCCAAAGTTGAACAGGAATTTATAGAGGCTGCAAAACCTAAGCAAGACAACAAAAAAGATGCAGAGTTGATCATATTTGGCGAAAAAAGCGATAAAATCGTTTACGCATTGGCCAATTGTTGTACTCCTATACCCGGTGATGATGTGTTTGGTTTTGTAACAACCGGTAAGGGGTTAATGATACACCGAACAAATTGTCCTAATGCTGCACGATTGCTTTCAAGTTTTGGTCATAGGGTCGTAAAAACCAAGTGGGCAAAAAACAAGGAAATATCTTTCTTGACTGGATTGAAAATCACAGGTCTTGATGATGTGGGGGTTATTCACAAAATAACAAACCTCATTTCTGGGGAACTTAAAATAAATATTAGTGCGATAACCGTAGAAGCAAAAGAGGGAATATTTGAAGGAAACATCAGACTTTACGTGCATGACAAGGATGAGTTAGAAGGACTTTTACAAAATTTAAGAGACCTTCCAGGCATCCAAAATGTGAAGCGGTACGATCTAGAATCGTAATTATTATTTTATTTTTCTGCCTTTAGGTTCATTCTATTATTTTTGCCACTAAATACATAAAACAATTGCTATGGTTGACGTACTATTAGGTTTGCAATGGGGCGATGAAGGAAAAGGTAAGATTGTTGATTTTTTCGCACCTCGGTATGATATCATTGCTCGTTTTCAAGGTGGTCCAAATGCAGGGCATACATTATATGTAAATGGATCAAAAATTGTACTCCATCAAATCCCGTCTGGTATCTTTCATGAACATACCACCAATTTAATTGGAAATGGTGTTGTATTAGACGCTGTAACACTAAAGAAGGAATACGACAAGGTTGCCGCATTTGGAGTTGACGGCAGAAAAAATCTTTACATAGCAGAAAGAACACACTTGATTCTTCCTACACATCGGGCTCTTGATAAGGCATCCGAATTATCTAAGGGAAATGAAAAAATCGGCTCAACCCTAAAAGGGATAGGGCCTGCCTACATGGATAAAACCGGGCGGAATGGTCTTCGGGTTGGGGATTTATTAGATAAAAATTTTACTACTCAGTATATAAAACTGCGTTTAAAGCATCAGCGAATTTTAGATTCATTCGGATTTAATGAAGATATTACTGAATGGGAAGAAGAATTTTTCGAGGCGATTGAATTCTTACGCACCTTGAAAATAGTGAACGGAGAATATTTCATAAATGATAAGATTAAAGAGGGTAAAAAAGTGCTTGCTGAAGGCGCTCAAGGAAGTATGCTCGATGTTGATTTCGGGACCTTCCCATTTGTTACTTCTTCTAGTACAATATCAGCAGGTGTTTGCACAGGATTGGGCATCGCCCCTCAAAAAATAAAAGAGGTGATTGGTATAACGAAGGCATATTGTACACGAGTGGGTAGCGGACCATTTCCTACTGAACTTCACGATGAAACCGGAGAAAGATTAAGAAAGATCGGAAATGAATTTGGCGCAACAACCGGAAGGCCTCGCAGATGTGGTTGGATTGACTTGGTTGCATTGAATTTTGCATGCATGGTAAACGGTGTAACGCAGCTTGTTATGACGAAAGCGGACGTGTTAGATGCATTCGAAGAGCTTTCTGCATGTACTTCCTATGGCATAGCAGGAAAACAAGAAAAGGTAGTCCCTTTTCAAATGAGTAAACTGCCAATCACTCCTCATTATGTTCAACATAAAGGATGGCAGAAAGATATCACAGGAATAAAAGAAAGTGCTGAACTTCCTGAAGAAATGAAAACGTATATCAGTTTCATAAATGAGCACCTCGGTGTTCCGGTTACATATATTTCCAATGGACCCGAGCGTGATCAGATCATAAAAGCATAGGGGATAGTTCCTTTTAGAAAAATAGTGTCCAAAATATTTGGAGATATAAAAAAGTCTGAGAAATTTTACGTTACAAATTTTTTGTTGATATGGCAAAGTCCGAAAAAGAGAAAAAAGCAGTGAAAACGCCTTCTGTTGATGAGGCACCCGCTAACCCTAAAAAGCCAACATCCAAGTCTAAAGATATTGATGAGGATGATGATGATTTAGATGATGAAAAGCCAACAAAAAAATCAGCTACATCAAAGGACGATGATGACGATGATGTAGATGTAGATGATGAGTGGGAAAAGCCAGAAGAGGATGATGCCTGGGATCCAGATTTTCAAGAGTTTGATGTTCCTAAATCAAACGCTAAAAAGGCGGGGGGTAAAAAATCGGCAGACGAGGATGATTTTTCAGTGGATGATGACTTTAAAGACCTCGATTATTTTGATGATGATGCAGGCTTCGAAGAAGAAGATGATTTTTGATTTTTCTTACTACTCTTCTTTTTTATGACGCCCTTATTTTCTTCTATTGGCTGGGGTATTGATGTCTCAGGAAATTCATTATCGTAAGCAGAATTTTCTTTCATCAGTACCATAACTGATTCTCGAAGGATCTGATTTCGCTTAGTTAAAAATGATTTTATCTTTTCTTTTGGAAGTCGCATCCTAAATGGAATTAGCACTACTTGCTTGTCAAAATCAGGATTCCATCGTTGAAATCGGACGATATCTATCTCAAGGTTTTTGCAGATTACCATACTAGCATATTTTCCGTAAACCGTTGTTGTGTCTGATGATGAGAGCTCCTCATTAGTCAATTGATTTGCGATTGCATTCGATGGTATTTTTTTACCAGTCGTTTCACTTCCATCCTTTTCAAAAATATAATGTGTTGCAATAAATTTTTTCACGTGTGTACGAGACTCTGCAGGTAAATCATTTTGAATTTTCCAGAAATCATGAGACCCTCTTTTTTTGGTGATTTGTTCAACCCTTGCCGGCCCTCCATTATATGCCGCAATGACTAATAGCCAATCGCCTAAATTTTCATAGAGCTGACTCAAAAACTTAGCAGCGGCATGTGTGCTTTTATTTAAGTCCATTCTATCGTCTCTAGATTGGGTTACGGTTAAGCCCAAATCTCGTGCGGTTCCAGGCATTAATTGCCAGGGACCTACAGCTCCAGCAGAAGAAAGTGCATTGGATTGTAAATCGGATTCTATTACAGCTAGGTATTTTAGCGTGGCAGGGAGCCTATATCTTTTTAGTATATTTTCAATCAACATAAAATAGGGCATGCCCCAACTTTTCATTTTTTCAAGTCTTTCTTCATGTATTTCGAGATAGTCTTTCACAAATCCAATGGCTCTTGGGTCAAGATTGTCCCAATTTATACTGTGATACGTTGTGGAGTCTACTTTTCCTATGCCAATCGCACTTTTTTGGCCAGATGCTGTTAGTCCCATTACAATACACAGCAAGATGACGGCTATTTGTTTTACTATGTAGTTTTGCATATGTATTCTAACAAGAATAATAGTGTACTGAAATATTAATGGCTATAGACCAAAGCTGGTTAATCTGATTGCCTTAGGAGTTGATTTGAGAATTGGAGCAAGACACTTTCTTGTAAGCGGTTAGACATGGCTTGTAATCCAAATGGCATTCCATTGCTATGTTGAAATAGTGGAATTGAAATGCCTGGTATCCCAGCTAAATTGGCATAGACAGTATATAAATCTCCTAAGAACATTTCTATGGCATCATTGCTTTTTTCTCCAAAACGAAATGCAGTAGAGGGCACTGTAGGCATGATAATTAATTCGTAGGAGGCAAACACTTCGTCAGTTTTTTCAACAATTAATCGTCTCACTTGCTGTGCTTTGGCAAAATAAGCGTCATAATAACCGGTGCTTAGTACAAACGTGCCGAGCATGATTCTTTTTTTCACTTCTTTGCCAAATCCTTCTGAACGTGTTTTTTTATATAGCTCATTAAGGTCCTCAATCGGCCCAGGTGTTCTGTATCCGAATTTGATACCATCATAACGAGACAAGTTTGAAGATGCCTCTGCTGTCGTGAGTATATAATAAGCCGGTACTATATGATCTAGGTAATTGAAGCTAACTGGTTCAACGGTGTGGCCATTTGAGATGAGTTCTGAAATGAGCATTTCAATGCTCTTTCTGATTTCTGGATCTAGGGAAGGATGCTCTAGGCTTTCAGGGAAATAAGCTATTTTAAATTTCTTGTCTTCTTTGAGCGCAGAAACATAATCGGGGACTGCCTCATTGGAGCAGGTGCTATCGAATTCATCCATCCCTGAAATAACGGATAAGACTAACGCTAAATCTTCAGTGTTTTTTGAGAACAAACCAATTTGGTCAAATGAAGAAGCATAGGCAAGTAAACCATATCTAGAAATTCTCCCATAGCTAGGTTTGATGCCTAGTATGCCGCAAAAATCAGCTGGTTGGCGAACTGAGCCTCCTGTGTCGGAGCCTAAGCTTACCATGCATAAATCAGCTTGTACGGCAACAGCAGAGCCCCCAGATGATCCCCCTGGAACGCGACTTTCGTCTAATGCATTTAAAACATTTCCATATACTGAATTCTCATTGGATGAACCCATAGCAAATTCATCACAGTTTAAGTTTCCTATGATGATTGCATCTTGGTCAACCAAGCGCTGAACAGCTGTAGCGGAATAAATTGCTTGATGATTCTTTAAAATAGCGGATGAGCCAGTCACTTCATGCCCTTCATAGCATAGTACATCCTTCAGCCCAATTACAACACCATAAAGATCTCCCCACGTGGTAGGATCGTGTTTTTTTTGGTCTAATTGAGAGGCTCTATTCAATGCCTCTTTTGCATATACTGAAACGTAGGCATTAAGGTGTGATGAAGTTTTAATGTTGTCTAGATAAGACTGAACAACTTCAACACAGCGTAACTCTCCGTTAGCCAGCTTGGCGCGGAGATCAGATATTGATCTATGGGTATACAAAATAATGTAGAAATCTACTTAGTGGATACTAACGTAAGTGAACAGTATGTGGATAGAAGGACTAGTTGGCAGGCTTGTCTTTCTCCTGCATTCCTTCTTCTATCTCTTTTTTTACGTTTGATTTGGCATCATTAAACTCACGTATGCCTTTTCCAAGTCCACGCATGAATTCAGGAATCTTTCGGCCTCCAAACATAATCAATACGGCAATGATGATAAAGATCCACTCAGAACCTCCAGGCATGGCAAGCAAAAACGTGCTATTGGATAACATAAAATCTTTTTTGATGTAATACAAATTTAATGGAATTAAATGGCATCAGTATGGTTATAGCACAAAAAAAATCCCGCATTTGCGGGATTAACAATTTTTTTTGGAAGAGACTATCTAACTCTTTTTTCTTTAATCCTTGCGCTTTTTCCGCTTCTTTCTCTAAGGAAATACAATTTAGCCCTACGCACTTTACCTGTTTTGTGGAGTACAACAGATTCAATGTTTGGAGAGGCAACAGGAAAGGTCCTTTCTACACCCACACCATCAGAAATTTTTCTAACGGTGAATGTAGCGGTCCCACTCTGACCTTGACGCTTGATTACATCGCCTTTAAAGCTTTGGATTCTTTCCTTGCTTCCTTCTATGATTTTATAGTTAACGGTAATGTTATCTCCAGCCTTAAACTTTGGGAAGTTGTTTGATGGGGTTAGTTGCTCGTGAACGAATGCTATTGCTTGATTCATAACAAAAATTTGGAGTGCGAAGGTAATGGAATTTCAGATTTCAACAAAATTAAATGAGGGTTGGATTTTTCTTATCCAATTCAAGGTTATCTGGCAATGTTTACAGTCCTTTTTTCACGGATAACCGTAACCTTAATCTGACCTGGGTAGGTCATTTCAGTTTGGATCTGCTGGGCCATCTCAAAGCTTAGCTTTTCGCTGTCCCCATCAGTCACCTTGTCGGCCTCAACAATCACCCTTAATTCCCTTCCTGCTTGTATGGCATAGGCTTTTTCAACCCCTGGATAGGTAAGTGCCAAGTTTTCAAGGTCCTTGATGCGTTGGATATACTGCTGCATGATTTCCCTTCTAGCGCCAGGCCTTGCACCGCTAATGGCATCACAGGCTTGGATTATTGGAGAGATTACAAATTGCATTTCAGTTTCATCGTGGTGAGCAGCAATGGCATTGACTACAGCTGGATTCTCACCATACTTTTCGGCAAGTTTCCCCCCTAATAATGCGTGGCTAAGTTCAGTTTCTTCATCTGGTACTTTCCCAATATCATGAAGAAGTCCAGCTCTTTTGGCCAACTTGGAATTCATTCCGAGCTCAGCAGCCATGATGCCGCATAAGTTAGCTACTTCTCTGCTGTGCATCAATAGGTTTTGACCATAAGAAGACCTGAATCGCATCTTACCTACAATCCTTACCAATTCTTTATGAAGACCATGTATCCCAAGTTCAATGATGGTTCTCTCACCGATTTCCATCACTTGCTCTTCGAGTTGTTTTCTTGTTTTTTCTACTACTTCCTCAATACGTGCAGGGTGAATTCTACCATCAGTTACTAGGCGTTGTAGCGCTAATCTAGCAATCTCTCTACGCAATGGATCAAACGATGAAAGAACAATAGCTTCTGGGGTATCGTCTACTACTAAATCTACTCCAGTTGCGGCTTCAATAGCCCTGATGTTTCTTCCTTCTCTACCGATGATTTGTCCTTTAATTTCATCACTTTCAAGATGGAAAACAGTAACTGTATTTTCGATAGTCTGCTCTGCAGCAGTACGCTGGATCGATTGTATGATGATTTTTCTAGCTTCTTTGTTTGCTCTCAAACGGGCATCTTCAATGATTTCTTGTTGTAGTGAAAGCGCTCTTGTTTGTGCTTCTTGTTTAAGGCTTTCAATTAACTGATTTTTAGCGTCTTCGGCACTCAGACCAGCAATCTTTTCTAACTTTCTGATATGCTCTTCTTGGTGCTTTTCAAGCTCAGACCTTTTTTGATTGACGATTTCTATCTGCCTATTCAGGTGATCTTTTATCGTGTCATTCTCTTTGATTTGCTTTTCAAGCGCCTCGGTCTTTTGGTTGATTGCTTGCTCTTTTTGCTTAATCCTATTCTCCGCATCACCTAGTTTTCGATTCCTGTCTAGGTTGTCACGGTCTTGTTCGGATTTCATCTGAACAAATTTCTCCTTAGCCTCAAGAAGCTTCTCTTTTTTTAGATTCTCAGCTGTGAATGTTGCGTCTGAAAGGATTTGTTCTGCCTGTTTTCTTGCTTCTGTTACTTTAGCCTCTGTATTTTTTGCGAAAATAATTTTACCCAGTCCAAGGCCAGCTATTGCTGCCAAAATCCCTGTGATGATGGGTATGATGAGTTGCGATTCCATGAATAATTGTTTTTTTCTGTTTCATAATCAATCTCTGCGAATAGTATTGCAGACCGTAATTTGCAATATCTGCAAGGTATGAAAAAACAGCCATATTAGGTAACCGGTTGGGTAAGATCAATTTATAATCCTGTTAATCTTTCAGCCCTTCACTTATAAAATACTTCCAACGCTGCATGGAGCGTGCTAGAAAGTCTTCGGGATTACCTTGGATTCCATAACATTGCAATCCTATGGGACCGGAATAATGATTTTTCTTTAGAATTTGGAGCACAGAAAGGACGTTAAACGAGCCATCTCCAAGTGGCTGTATTAGTCGATCCCATTGCATCTGGTTGGTTTCCCCGTCATCTGCTCCATTTATAGAAACGGCACTTAAAAGTGGCATAACGCGGGTCAATTTTTCTTCTAATTTTAGGTTATCGTCCACCTTTAGGTAGTGGCATAAGTTGAAAACGGCACCTACATTTCTTCTATTCACTTTTTCAGCTACCCTATAGCTGTCATCAATGTTTTCAAGCCAAAAACCAGTGTGGGGGTAGAGTGCTATCTTGACGCCATGCTGAAACGCCTTATCTGCAATCTGTTGTATGATGGGAACACACAAGGCATCCCCTGCGCTATCTGAGGAAGCTATTTTTTTACTTAAAATATGCAGCCAAAGGCTTACTCCTTTACGATCCATCTTTTTGATGAAATCAAAAAGTCTTGAGTCGTATGGGGTTCGACTGTCTAAGTCAATTGCAATGTAAACCATGAACAATTGAAGGGCTGCTTTGTCGAGCGCCACTGTTTTTTCTTCTATACCATCAAGTCCCATAAGCTCCATACCATCAAAGCCCAGTTTTTTTATCAAGTTTGCTTGAAATACAGGGTCATTTGTATGGTATTCAAGAAAAGCATCCTCAAAGCAGAAAAATTTTGGGGTAAAGGATTGCGCCTCTACGGTACATGTAAAAAACAAAAATAAGATGCTAGTGATCAAGAATTTCAAGGTGGATTTTTTTTAGTCTTTTATAGTTTCACCTCTCTCTAGCGCTTTATCTAATAAGGCCTCAACTTTTTCTAAAAACTCAATGCTCGTATTATCTTCAGCTGGGGTTTGGTCAGATTGTGTTTCAGTAACAAAAGAGAGTAAAACCATGGCTAGGTAATCCTGCATGTCTTTCCCTGAATATTCTGCCTTGAAATTACGTAGCTTATCGTTTAATTGCTTCGCTATTTTACGTACTGCCTCTTCATCCTCGGTTTTTACTTTAACACGATATGACCTATCTCCGATGATTAGATTTACTGGTATAAAATTTTCCATATTCATTCAATTTATACTGACGTTCAAAGTTAGTTTAAGGTTGACATACTAAGAAGCAAAATAAAACGTTCCTTTTATATAAATCCAATCTTATGATTGCAAAACCACGTGCTGCCAGTTTTATCGACAACCTTATCATAGAGGTTAGAGAGGCGTTTGCAATGCCTTTACTATTTTCACTCCGAAATGAAGATGGCAAAATTTGCTGTAAAACCGAAAAAAGAATCACAAATGATAGTGAATCCGTCAACTGGGAGGGCTTAAATGATCTTCCTTATGGCATTTATACACTCGAATGCTCTCAGGGCAACGAAACGGTTGAAACAAAGATTGTTAAACGGATTTAATCTTGATCGCCTAGCAATGCAATACATCGATCAATCTCTTTTATATACTCGTTGATTTTTTTATCTAGTGCGTTTCTTGAAATCTGACTATCGTCAGATTCAGAGGCCTTGTGAAGATTAATGCCTAGTTCAAGTTGTTCTGCTTTTTTCCTCAAGTCTTCGCAAATCAAATTCTTGTTGTTGATTTCTTTCTGAAGAAGTTTGTTGTCTTTCTCCAAATCCCTTAACCTGCACAATAATTTACTGAGCTTTTCCTCTATTCGCTTGATATGTTCATCTTGGATAGACATTGTTATTTTCTAATCTCAGCGTGTATAGTTGATTGTATTTTATCTGTAATGCGCTTCATCCATTTATCGATTTCTTCGTCTTTCAAGGTCTTGTTTTCATCCTGGAAAATAAAATTCATAGCAAGGGATTGTTTACCCTTTCCTAATTTATCACTCTCAAAAATATCAAAAAGTCTGTATGATTTCAACTCTTTGATGGAAAGCTCCTTCAGCATATCTTCAATTGCTGAAAATGGAGTGCTTTTGTCAATTACAAACGATAAGTCTCGTTGTACTGAAGGGAATTTTGAAATGTCTTTGAAACGGAGGGTTACGTGATTGGCCGCATCTATCCAATTTGCCCAATGAATATCCATGTATATGATTGGTACTCGGATATCGAATTTTTTTAATGTTTCGGCTGAAGGCTTGCCAAATGTAACAAGTGTGTTACCCAAGTGAGTTCCTTTCATGAGGTACTCAAAACGATCATGTGCACTAACTTCAAATGTCATTGTTTGAATACCAGATTGCACTTTCAATGATTCGAGTATACCTTTTATGTAGAATAGGTCTGCGGGAGTTTCTTTTCTGTTCCAGGCTGTTTCAGTTATATTACCGGTAATGAATAAAGCAAGATGATCTTGTTCAGTAAAAGCATTTTCCTTTCTTGAATAGGTCTTACCAAATTCAAATAATTTTAGGTTTTCATTTCGGTGATTCAGGTTTCTGGCAATGGTTTGCAATCCTGTTTCAAGCATTGATAGCCTAAGTGTATCAAGTTCTGCGCTGAGGTTGTTTAACATTTTAACGGCAGACTTCAATTCTTCCTTCGTGTAGTTCTCGCTGTGTGTAATGGAGTTATTGAGCATTTCATTAAAGCCCATCCCCACTAATGCGTTTGAAAGTTTTTCTTTTAAATGATGATTTTTATTTGCGCCAGAAACTGATGGCGAAATCATAATGGCTGTTGGAATTTCAATATTATCAAACCCATCTATCCTCATTACTTCTTCCACAATGTCTGCAGGTATGGATATGTCTGTTTTGTGTGAAGGTGATTTTACTGTTATGGATTTTTCATTTTCATTAATCAAAGTAAATCCAAGTCCAAATAAGATATTTTTAACAGTGGATTGAGCATATTGTTTTCCGCTCATTTTTCGAAGATAGTCGTACTGCAATGTGATGCTTGGTTGTGTATGAAGACTAGGATATACGTCTATTAGATTACTTTTTATAACCCCAGAAGCACTTGCACAGACTAAGTTTGCTGCTTTTTTTAATACATCAAGTGTTTGTCCGATATCAACTCCTTTTTCAAAATGCATAGCGGCATCTGTTCTTAAATTATGCCTAAAAGAAGATTTACGGATGGTAACAGGATTAAAGAATGCACTTTCTAGAAATAAATTTTTTGTTTGTGCCGTTACACCACTATCTATTCCGCCAAATACACCACCCATACATAAAGGGGTATTGTCATTGTCGCAAATCATTAAATCTCCGGAGTCAAGCTTTCTGTCTTTTTCATCAAGACTTTTGAATAGGGTTCCTGATGGTAAGTTTTTAATGCAGATTGTGTTTCCTTTTATTTTGTCTGCATCAAATGCATGAAGCGGTTGTCCAGTATCATGCAATATATAATTGGTGATGTCGACAATGTTATTGATTGGTCGTTGACCAATTGCTTTTAATCGTTGTTGTAACCATTTTGGCGATGGCGTTACTACCACATCATGTATTAATAGTCCAGCATAACGAATGCAGTCTGCTGTATTTTCAATACTGACCTTGATAGGGCATGGACTTTCAAATGATGGAATGGTATTACTTAGTTTTATTATTGGTGAAAGCGAAAGCCCTTCATGATGATTTAAATAGGCGCAAACATCTCTAGCCACACCCAGGTGACTCATTGCGTCACTTCTATTTGGAGTAAGTCCGATTGAGATTACCTGGTCTTCATAGGGGTTAAATACTGTAGCTACTGCTGTTCCCACGGTAGCGTCTACCTCTAAAATGTGAATTCCGCTGTGGTCTGATCCAAGCCCAATTTCATCATCTGCACAAATCATAC
The DNA here is from genome assembly GCA_903951405.1 of uncultured bacterium. GTDB lineage: Bacteria > Bacteroidota > Bacteroidia > Chitinophagales > Chitinophagaceae > Pollutibacter. The sequence continues at coordinate 8,502 of CAJBBV010000194.1, read as the reverse complement.
CATAACTTTCAATACCCCTAATTTTCATCGCTTTCATGGTAAGGGGTTCACCTGATGTAGGATAGATAGTTGTTCCTACCGGTGCTACAATTACTTTTTGTCCTGCGGCTACATTTGGTGCACCACAAACAATTTGTATTGGGGCTTCCAGGCCTATATTAACTTCTGTTACCGATAGCTTGTCGGCGTTTGGATGTTTTGTTACGGTAAGTACTTCGCCTACTATTAATCCAACGAGATTGCCTTTTATTTCTTGAAATGCTTCGATTCCTTCTACTTCAAGGCCAATTGAATTGAGTATACTCATTAGCTTTTCGGGTTCAATTGCTTCACCGAAATAATCCATTAACCATTTATATGATATCGTCATGCGCTCCTGCTTGAATGGAAACAAAGATAATGATTGAAACTAGGAATTAGGTGTTAGGCGCTAGAAATCAGGGGTTCAGTTTTCGATTCTTTTGAAAGAAACTCATCAAAGGGATTATTCTTGTCCAAATATTCAGCTAAGTAAATTTTATAACAACTTTTGTTTATAACTCAGGAGATAAGGGGATAAACTTTCGTAATTTGTGGATTGCCGGTTAAACGATGTGGGTAAGCACTGAATTCTGTGAGTGTAACTGTGAATTTCATGTTCTCAACTAATATTCTGTTTAAATGGTCTAGAAAGGTGCTACAACATTATATTCGCCAACGGCTCATTTTAAATTCATAACGAAGGATTAGTAACTAGAAAAACAGTGCACAAATGGATACGACCAACCGAAACTTAGATAGGCGAAATAGGAGGAAAACAAATGTTGAATTTAGCAGCATGACGTTGGGTAAGATTCCTCCTCAATCAAGGGAGTTGGAAGAAGCCGTTTTAGGTGCGTTAATGTTGGAGAAAGCAGCTTTTGATCAGGTGGGTGTTATTTTGAAACCCGAATGTTTTTATGTTGAAACCCATCAGGTTATTTTCAGAGCTATTCTACAACTCAATGAAGCAAATAAACCTGTTGATTTACTTACTGTTGTTGAAGAACTGAGGTCTATGTCTGCACTTGATGAAGTAGGCGGACCTTACTACATATCAAAATTAACCAATGCAGTAGTTTCTGCTGCAAATATCGAAGCACATGCTCGAATCATTCTAGAAAAATTTATTCAGCGTGAATTGATTCGAATCAGTAGTGAGGTTATCAATGAAGCCTATGATGATGCAACCGATGTGTTTGATCTCTTGGATCATGCAGAATCTAAATTATTCGAAATCACCAATGGCCATTTAAAAAAGGAATTTGATACGCTTGGTAAAGTAGTAATGAATACCGTTACACGCATAGATGAGATGCGCTCTAAAAATGAAGATATTACGGGTGTGCCTTCTGGTTTTCCAACATTAGATCGCGTTACGTATGGTTGGCAGCCTTCTGATTTGATTATTTTGGCAGCACGTCCTTCAGTGGGAAAAACGGCTTTTGCGTTAAACCTTGCTCGTAATGCTGCATTGCATCCAACAAAGCCTACTTCAGTTGCTTTTTTCAGTCTTGAGATGAGCTCAGGTCAGTTGGTGCAACGTATTCTATCTGCCGAAAGTGAAATTTGGTTAGAGAAAATTTCAAGAGGTAGAATGGAAGATCATGAAATGCAGCAACTTTATAAAAAGGGCATTGAGCCGCTTACTAAAGCAAATATTTTTATTGATGACTCTGCAGCACTCAATATTTTTGAATTACGTGCAAAGTGTAGAAGGTTAAAGAATAAGCATAATGTCGGATTGATACTAATCGATTATTTGCAATTAATGAGTGGGACAAGTGATAATAGAAATGGAAACAGAGAACAAGAAATTAGTACTATTTCAAGAAATTTAAAGCAACTGGCAAAGGAATTACAAGTGCCTATCATTGCACTAAGTCAATTGAGTCGTGAAGTAGAGAAACGAAAGGAAAGCAACAAGGTTCCACAACTTTCTGATTTACGTGAATCGGGTGCAATCGAACAAGATGCAGATATGGTCATGTTTCTTTATCGTCCTGATTATTATGATATCACTACCAACGATATGGGTGAGGATACCAAAGGCGATGTTTATGTGAAAATTGCTAAGCACCGTAATGGTTCTCTTGAGAATATTAAGTTGAAAGCGAAGTTGCATATCCAGAAATTTATTGAGAGCGAAAATATTGACTCTTTCCATGGAGGAGGTGCTCCGCAAGCAGGAAGTTGGAGGCCAGTTAGTGAAACAGATACTGCAAAATTGTTTATTCAAAAAGGAAGCCGAATGAATGACGAGCCAGATGCAGACGACAACACTCCATTCTGATTATTTTGATGTTATCATTTTACCATGGTTGAACCTCCTTACTTCTATTTCCCTTCGTTGGCTACAGCATATGGATCTGCTACATTAGACGAAATCACCCGTCATCATGTAGTTACAGTATTGCGAATGCAACCAAGTCAAAAAATCATGCTGATGGATGGAGTTGGGAATGTCGCAGAAGGAATTATTCATGAGGCATCAAAAAAAACACTTTCTGTTTTACTCGGTGATAAAATAGCTTATCCAAATTCAACACCTAGAGTTACTATAGCCATCTCAGTCTTAAAAAATGCCAATCGTTTTGAATGGATGTTGGAAAAAGTTACAGAAATTGGTGTCTCTGAAATCATTCCTCTGATATCAGATAGAACAGAGCGAACTCATTTTCGCGAAGACCGCTTGCGTCAAATCATAGTCAGTGCCTCTATTCAATCAAAGCAATCTTGGATGCCTATTTTACATCCTCCTCAAAAAGTACATGATGTTATCCAAGAAGCTAAGTCGGTTAATAAATTTATAGCGCACTGTATTGATACTCAAAAAAACATGCTTAAAAAGCAAGATCAAGATGCTATTATTTTGATAGGTCCTGAAGGGGATTTCACAATACCTGAAATAGAATTTGCGTTAGCACAAGGCTTTACCTCAGTTTCCTTAGGCGAGTCAAGGCTTAGGACGGAAACTGCTGGAGTAGCGGCAGCGGTATTAATGAAATTATAGTGGTATGATTTTTATTCTGGAAGTGTTGGCTCGTGTAGCTCCACCACCTTTGCGTTTTTTCTTTTTCGCATCCACATATTCAACATTTCTACGCCAAAGGAAAATGCCATCGCAAAATAAATGTATCCTTTTTCAATATGACTTCCGTGCACCGGTTGAAGTCCTTCAAAAAATAAACTAAATCCTACCATCAATAAAAAGGCTAGAGCCAGCATTTTTAAGGTAGGGTGTTTATGGATAAATGTTGAAATTTTTTCAGAAAAGAAAAACATAATAATCATTGCAATCACAACTGCACATATCATGATTTCTACATGTTTTGCCATTCCAACGGCGGTAATAATGCTGTCGAAAGAAAAAATCATATCTACTAGCACAATCTGACTCATTATGTTTGCAAATGATGCTTTATTTTTCTTACTCCCCATGTTGAAATCCTCATCGCCCTCAAGTTTTTCATGAATTTCTTTCACTGTTTTGTATAATAAAAACAGTCCACCAGCTAATAAGATGAGGTTGCGAAGATTGAATCCAATGTGGTTTTCAGCGATGTCTAATCCGAAGATTTCTATGTTCCCATTGGTGACAAGCCAGCCAAGTCCAAGTAATAATATCGTTCTAACTGTAATGCCCAATACCATCCATATTTTCCTGGATAATAACTTTTTTTCATCGGGGAGTCTGCCCATCAATATGGATACAAAAATAACATTGTCAATTCCTAGTACTATTTCAAGTAATGTTAACGTGATTAAACTGATCAGTGAATCGATGGTAAATAAATAACTCATATTAATTAAGTAACGTTTTACAAATTTGTTTTACTATCCCAGGGCCTTGATAAATGAATCCGGTCCAAACTTGAACAAGTGAGGCGCCCATGTCAATTTTATCTTTTGCATCTTTTCCGGTGAATACCCCTCCACTAGCTATGATCGGAATAGTAGATTGGGTATTTATCACAATTGATTTTAATATTTTATCTGATTGATCTTTTAAAGGTAAGCCACTTAATCCTCCCATGCCAATGTGTTCGGCTTGAAGGATTGATTGGCTAGACAGATTTTCCCTTGAAATGGTTGTATTGCTTGAAACAATTCCGTCTAATTTAGTTTCGCTAGCAATTTCTGCAATATCATTTAATTGTTCTTCCGTAAGGTCTGGTGCAATTTTAAGCAGTAATGGCTTTGGAGCTTTTCTGGCGTGATTATTTTTTTGTAATATGCCTAGGATTTTCAACAGTGCATCTTTATCCTGCAGTGCACGTAGTCCAGGTGTATTCGGAGAACTAACGTTTACTACAAAATAATCAACCACATCGAATAATTCATTGAAGCAGATTTCATAGTCTTTCCACGCATCCTCATTCTGAGTAATTTTATTTTTTCCGATATTTCCTCCAATTATCATTCGTTGCCCATCGGGCTTATTTATATTCCTTTCTTTCCATTGACCTAATCGTTTTTTTATAAGATCTACCCCATCATTGTTGAAGCCCATTCTATTAATCAGCGCCTTGTCCTGCGGAAGTCTGAATAGCCTTGGTTTTTCATTTCCAATTTGAGGAATTGGCGTTACCGTTCCAATCTCAACGAAACCAAATCCCAATGTTTCTAATTCTTTTAGGTAAAGGGCATTTTTATCAAATCCTGCACCCAACCCAATTGGATTCTTGAATGTTAATCCATAAACAACCTTAGATAAGCTGGGGTTTTTTATGGAAAAATATTTTTCCATAAGCCATTGCAACAGCAGTATCTTACACACCCATTTGAGCATGTTCATTGAGAAATAATGTGCTTTCTCGGCTTCAAGTAAGAAAAGTGTATTTCTAATGATGGAGTACATTCTGTGCGAAGATAAAGCCTGTTTATTTAACCTATCGCCTTTTGTGTTTTAAGTTTGTCAACAGAGATTTGCTCAGTTATTCCTTGTAGATTTGTATATCTCCCTAAATTGAATATTATGCAAGAAGCATACATTGTTGCCGGACTTCGAACAGCAGTTGGAAAAGCAAAGCGCGGTAGCTTTCGATTTACTCGACCAGACGATTTAGCCATCGACGTAATCGAGCAGCTCATGAAGACAATTCCTGAATTAGACAAGAAGCGCATTGATGATGTTATTGTTGGAAATGCTGTTCCAGAAGCAGAACAAGGACTTCAAGTTGGCAGAATCATTGCAGCAAGGGCCTTGGGCCATCAAGCACCTGGAATTACAATTAATCGGTATTGTGCTTCTGGGATTGAATCTATCGCTATAGCTACTGCAAAGATTAGAGCTGGTATGGCGGATTGTATCATTGCAGGTGGAACAGAGAGCATGAGCTTCGTGCCAGCCTCTGGTTGGAAAACGGTTCCATCATTTAATATCGCCTCAAGTGAGCCAGATTATTATTTAAACATGGGCTTAACTGCAGAAGCTGTTGCCCAAGACTATAACATAAGCAGAGAAGATCAAGATTTGTTTTCCCTCGGCTCGCATCAAAAAGCATTAAATGCTATTCAGCAAGGTTTTTTTAAAGAAGGCATTATCCCTATTAAAGTGAATGAAGTCTACCTGGATGAAAAGGGTAAAAAACAAACGCGCTCCTATATTGTAGATACAGACGAAGGAGTACGGGCTGATACCAGTTTAGAAAGTTTAGCAAAACTTAAGCCAGCCTTTGCCGTAAATGGTACAGTTACTGCCGGTAATGCTTCTCAAACCAGTGACGGTGCAGCGTTTGTGGTTGTAATGAGTGAGTCTATGGTGAAAGAATTGGGTTTGACACCGATTGGAAGATTAGTGCATTGTGCTGTAGCAGGGGTAAATCCTCGAATCATGGGTATTGGTCCAGTGGAGGCTATTCCAAAGGTATTGAAGCTTGCCTCTATGAAGTTGGACGATATTGATTTAATTGAATTGAATGAGGCCTTTGCTTCTCAAGCACTAGCTGTAATGAGGCAGTTGTCACTTGATCCTGCTAAAGTCAATATAAATGGTGGAGCCATTGCACTGGGCCATCCACTCGGCTGCACCGGCGCTAAATTAACCGTTCAGATCATGGGCGATTTAAAGCGATTGAATAAACGATATGGTATGGTGTCTGCTTGTGTTGGTGGCGGACAAGGTGTCGCCGGGATTATTGAGCGTTTCTAAATATTTGCAATAATGTTGCAAATATTTATTTTTTATGTAGCTTTGTATGAGAATGCGCTACATGAAATCCCTATTCATCTTTTTATTTATTGCATTTAATTCAACTACTATTTATAGTCAATGTATACTTTCCATTCGTGGAAAAGTAAAGGACGTTGATGCTAAAGCTATGCTTGAAGGCGCTACCGTCTTGTTGATTGAAACAAAACATAGTGTTGTGACAGACAAAGAGGGAAAGTTTATCATTTCCGGACTCTGTCCAGGTGATTATACCATTCGAATAAGTCATGCTGATTGTCAGTCGCAAGACATTCACTTTCATTTAAAAGAGGATGTATTCAAGGACATAGATTTGCCCCATGCAGAAAATATCCTCAAAGAGGTAGTAGTGGTTGGCGGAGCAACAATTAGGGCTGAAGGCATATCAGCAGAGCTTCGTGGTAAGGACCTGGCTTCAACACGTGGACTAACTCTTGGGGAGTCATTGCAAAAGATCAACGGTGTTACCGTATTGCAAACGGGCAATAATATTTACAAGCCAGTTATTCAGGGGTTGCATAGTAGTCGGGTTTTGATTCTTAATAATGGTATAAGGCAAGAGGGGCAGCAATGGGGTAGTGAGCATGCTCCTGAAATTGATCCATACATCGCGAATAGGCTTACCGTAATTAAAGGAGCTGCTTCCATTCGATATGGCGGGGATGCCATTGGGGGAGTAATTTTAGTAGAGCCTAGGTTACTTCAGTACAATCATCAAATTTCAGGTGAGGTAAATCTTGCTACATTTTCAAATAATCGTCAAGGTGTACTATCTGTTATGACTGAAGGCGCATTTGAAAAAAAAGGGACTACTGCTTGGCGATTGCAAGGAAGTGTCAAACGTGGTGGGAATGCTAGAACACCAGACTATTGGATGAAGAATTCAGGTGTGGAAGAATTTAACATGTCTGCCACGGCTGGATGGAGAAAAGAAAAAAAAGGAGTTGAGTTTTTTTATAGTGTATTCAATTCTAAAATTGGAATATTCACCGGTTCTCATTTAGGAAATCTCACTGATCTTGAAAATGTTATTCAAGCAAAACAGCCTCCTGAATATATTCGTGATGCAGATTTTAGTTATCTAATAGAACGTCCTTATCAATCTGTTCAGCATCATCTTTTAAAGTTGAAGTTTTATACGGAAGAGAAAAATAAAAGTAGACTTAGTTTAACGATGTCTTCCCAACTTAATATTCGAAAAGAATATGATGTGACGCGCAGCAGTGCAACCATAATACCTCAATTGCAAATGAATTTGTTGACCAATATGGCTGATTTGGTTTGGGAACATTTTAGCAATCAAAAATTCAAAGGTTCTGTTGGTGTAAATGGCATGCATCAAATCAATTATATCAATTATCGTTATTTCATTCCAAATTATCAGTCGGTTGATTTAGGCATTTGGATAGCTGAAAAATATCAACTAAAATCATGGCAATTTGAAGTTGGATTAAGGTATGATCACAAAAATCGTTTTGATATAACAGATAATGACGCAGCTCCCAATGATGTTTTGATGGGAAATTCATTTTTGCCAGGGGAACCTTATGGAAATAAGGGTTTTTCAGGGTTTTCAGGAACTGGTGTGGCCGCATACAAGTTGAGTGATCATTTGCGGATTTCAATGACAACATCTACCGCATGGCGTTCACCCCAAGTGAATGAATTGTTCAGCAACGGGTTGCACCATGGGGCTGCAAGAATCGAACGAGGAGATGTGGCATTGAGGTCTGAAAGGGCATGGAGTATTATGGGAACTCTTTTGTTCAACACAGAAAAACTTGAAATGGATTTTGGCTTCTATAACAAACAAATCAATGGATTTATTTATCTAAATCCTACGTATCCTCCATTGTTAACCATAAGGGGAGCATTCCCAACATTCAACTATGCACAAACGGATGCCTCATTGAGCGGTGCAGATTTTAGTATGGCTTATTTATTTGGAAGTCATGTGAAGTCTCATCTGAAGGGTTCTATTCTTCGCGCATATAATCAGCATGCAAAAACATGGTTGATTCAGATGCCAGCAGATCGATTTGAAGGCCAACTTGAATATCTTTTTGTAGATGGTAAAAAACTAAAGCAAACATCTGTTCAGTTTGGACTACAGCATGTAGCCAGCCAAAAAAGGGTTCCTCCAACAGGAAATATTAAGATCACTTCCCCAACTGGTATTGTTTCAATGGCATCATATTATATGGCACCACCATCTGCGTATTCGTTGATCAATTTTGATGCGAATACCTCTGTTGTGGTGAATAAAAGAATGGTTGGATTGATTCTTTCTG
>CAJBBV010000193.1 GCA_903951405.1 uncultured bacterium | reverse complement strand
CAGCGTCTAGCGTCCAGCGATTCAGGGAAGAGGCAATAGTAAAATACAAAAGGCACAGAGGGAGGCAAGAGGAAAGAGGCAATAGTGAAACAGCGTTAAGCGTCCAGCGTTCAGCGCCAAGCGTCCAGCGTTCAGCGCTCAGTTTTAACAGAAAAAGGGCCAATTGCCTATTCCCTTTTGTACTACCTTTGTATTTGAAATAGAGGCTATGAAAAAAATGCATATTCTGGGACTGGTTTTGATCGCAGTAGTGATCGCATCGTTGTTGACCTTCATGAGTGACTTAACTACGTATGATTCAATTGAATCTGCCAGGACAAAAGAAGGAAAATTTGTTCATATGATCGCGAAAATAGACACGACTAAACCGGTTATTTATGACCCTATTAAAGATCCTAATCTATTAACATTTACAGCAATAGATTCGCTTGGATTTAGTACAAAGGTGGTTTATAAAAATGCAAAACCTACGGACTTTGAAAAGAGTACACGTGTTGTACTAAAAGGTGCCATGGTTGGTGAAGTTTTTGAGTGTAAAGAAATACTCTTAAAGTGTCCTTCAAAGTATAAGGATGATCCTAATGCACAAAAAAATCAACTAAAAGTAGTCTCAGAAATTCCTAAACTGAACGCTCAGCCTTAACCATTTCACTGTTTACACATGATCAAATTTACAGGAGAGCATTTGCTCATCGGACAAATTGGAAATTTCATAACGATTCTAACTTTTTGTTCCTCATTATTAGCTGCTTTTGCATTTTATAGATCCGCTTCGTCGAATGATATCTTGGAAGAAAGACCCTGGGCTAAACTAGGTCGTGTCTCTTTTATCATTTCAGCTATTGCAGTTGTAGCATTGTTTGTAACACTATATATCCTTATATATAATCATTATTTTGAATACAAATATGCACATCAGCATTCTAAAAGAAGTCTAGATGTTCAATACTTACTAAGTTGTTTTTGGGAAGGGCAAGAAGGAAGTTTCATGTTATGGAGTTTCTGGAATGCTATGTTAGGGTTAGTGTTGCTTAAGGTTGAAAAGAAATTCACTTCACCTGTCATGTTTACCATGAGCTTGGTTCAATTATTTTTGGCTAGTTTTTTACTTGGAATTTATTTGTTTGACCTCCGAATTGGAACAAATCCATTCGTGCTGATGAGGAATGAATTTCCAGATGCTCCAATTTTTCAAGACCCCAATTACCTTGCCAAGTACTTAACCGATGGCAATGGGCTTAATATTTTATTGCAGAATTATTGGATGGTTATTCATCCACCCATTTTATTTTTAGGCTTTGCTTCCTCCGTGGTTCCTTATGCATTTGCTGTTGCTGGCTTTTGGAAAAAAGATCTGCTAGGCTGGGTTCGTAATTGTATGCCTTGGTCTTTGTTTTCTGCGGGGATACTGGGCTTGGGAATTATGATGGGTGCTGCATGGGCCTATGAATCGCTCACATTTGGAGGCTATTGGGCATGGGATCCGGTTGAAAATGCATCAATGGTTCCATGGCTTATACTGGTTGCTGGTATTCATACCATGTTGATTTTTCAGCATACAGGTAGGTCGCTTAAAGCAAGTTATTTCTTTATTGTTGCCTCTTTCATTTTAGTCTTGTATTCAACTTTTTTAACGCGAACAGGCGTCTTGGGTGATACATCAGTCCATTCATTTACTGGAGAAGGAAGTACGTTGTATTGGCATTTGATTGCCATGATATTGACTTTCATAGCAATTCCAGTAATACTATACATCAAGCACCAACGCCAAATTATAGTCAATCACCAAGAAGAGAGCATGAACTCGCGGGAATTTTGGATGTTTGTCGGCTCCTTATTGCTATTGATTTCAGCTGTTTACATCATTGTGCTAACATCACTTCCTTTTTTCAATAAATTGTTTGGCACCAAATGGGCTATAGGGGAAGACGTGGAATATGTATACAATAGAATCATGGTGATGGTGGCTATGATTTTAGGTATGCTTACAGCTATAACTCAATATTTAAAATACAAGGAGACATCTCGTAAATACATATGGTCGAAGCTCGCTATACCAACGGCTATTTCAATAGTACTCTCTATCTTAATTAGCGTTTTTGGTGAGGTGACTTACGACAAATTCGGTACGGGATTCTTGTTGGCTATACACCTTGCTATATGGACTGCAGTATATACGATCATTGCCAATGCAATGTATTTAATCACTGTGCTTAAAGGTAAAATGAAGGCTGCAGGGTCATCGATTGCACATGTTGGGTTTGGTATGATGCTCTTTGGAATTTTAATTTCTTCTTCTAAAAAGGAATTAATTTCTGAAAACAATACCGGCATTGGTGTGCCAGGATTAAAGGACGCCAAAGGAAGGGAAGAAAATCCGTTGGAAAATGTTACACTGATTTATAATGTTCCTACGCCAATGGGTAAGTATACCGTAACGTATTTGGGTGATTCCACTGAACTAAAAAACAATAAAGTCTACTTCAAGATAAATTTCGCTAAAGCTGATTCATCGGATCCATCTTCTGTGGAAGAATTCGAAGTTAACCCGAACGCGTTTTTAGTCAAGTCACCTGAAGGGAATCAACTTTCATCTAACCCTGGATCTAAACATTATATCAGTAATGATGTATTCGTTTATATAACATCTTGGTTGAATCCTGATAACATTAAAGACACAGCAAGCTTTCGCAATACACCTATTGCTGCAGGGGATACCGTTTATTATTCAAATGGGTTTGTTCTAGTTAACAAAATTCTTACTGCTAATAAATACGATAATACTGATTTGCCTCTAGTAGATAGTGCTTGGTTATCTGAATTGACTGTTGTTTCTAAGGAAGGGAGAATGGCTCAAGTTTCCCCAGCATACTTTGTGAAGGATGGACAAGGAAGTTTTAAGACGGATACAGTGATGCAACAAAACCTGGTGCTAGGTATACAACGCGCTAAATCAGGTCGTGTTGAATTAGCCCTCAAGGAGTCGTCTGCTGTGATGCGATATATTACGTTAAAGGCATATCGTTTTCCATGGATAAACCTGCTTTGGCTGGGAACAATCATCATGGTTTCAGGATTTATGGTTAGTCTTTATCACAGACTGAAAAGCAAGCTTTATGTAGTGTAAATGGATATTAAACCGGTCTGCTCTATGTTATGCAGTTTCAAAAGGTCCAATTTTAACGAACAAGATCCAAATTTTCGATTAATTTAGTTTTGATGAAATCTCTACGCATTATACTAACCATTATTACATTGCTATTCATTAGCAAGGTAAATTTGGCACAGTCGCGTTATGGGGTTAACGATACACTCACTGTCCCATACATTGTGTATGAAGGGGATACTATGACCTATGGTCAATTGGAAATGGTTTACGTATTTGCCCGGATGAGTGCAGCTCAGCGTGCTGCCTTCAAAAAATGGACGAGATTGAGAAACGCTGTTTACGTAACCTATCCCTATGCTAAAAAAGCAGGTGCTATAATCAATGATGTGAACCGTCATCTTATGTCAATGCAAGATGAAGGCCAACGAAAAAAATATATCATCTCTAGGGAAAAGGAACTGAAAAAAGAATTTACTACTCCGCTCACTAACTTGTCTGTATATCAGGGTAAGATTTTAATGAAACTCATCAATCGTGAAACGAGTAACACTTGTTATCAATTGATCAAAGAGTTTCGTGGAGGTTTTTCAGCACAGTTTTGGCAAACAGTAGCTTGGTTTTTCGGGGGAAGTCTTAAGCAAGATTATTTGCCCAAAACGGAAGATGCCGAAATGGAAAAAATTGTTCGTGAAGTAGCCCGGATGTATGGTCACCAGTCTTAATTCGGCTTGATTCTTTTTATTAAATGACTTCTTTCTAAGGTGTATCTTTGCAAACAAATCATCCTACATGAAATTATTCATCTTGGCAATTGGTGTGCATCCTGATGATGTTGAACTGAGTTGTTCTGGAACCCTGATAAATGAAATAAAAAAGGGTAAAACTGCTGGTATAGTAGATCTAACTGCAGGGGAATTGGGCACTAGGGGTACAGCTGAAACTCGATTTGCTGAAGCCAAATTAGCTGCTGAAATCATAGGCCTGTCAGCAAGAGAGAATTTAGGCATGCGGGATGGATTTTTTAGAAATGATGAGGAACACCAATTGAAAGTAATTAAAGCGATTCGAAAATATCAGCCTGAAGTTGTGCTGGCAAATGTATTAGATGATAGGCACCCTGATCATGGTAGAGCAGGTAAATTGGTTTCTGAATCCTGTTTTCTAGCAGGCTTGTCTAAAATAGAAACTCTTGGGGATGATGGACAACCTCAAAAAAGATGGAGGCCTAAGCAGGTATTTCATTATATACAAGATAGATTTTATGAGCCCAATATAGTGATTGATATCACAGATGTATTTGAGCAACGCATGGATGCTATTAAAGCGTATGCTACTCAGTTTCATGCCTCTCCTGATGGTGCTAAAGGAGTTCAAACCTACATATCAACTCCCGATTTTTTAGAGGCGCTGATTTCTCGCTCGAGGTTGTTGGGGAAACGGATTGGAGTGAAATATGGAGAAGGGTTTTTAACTCAAAAAAATATTGGTATCCGAACTTTTGATGATATAATATTAAACGAAACTTAGTGTTAATTCATTGAGGGTTTCATGGTTCAATAAATTATTAAATTAATAAAATGTGATTTTGCTATGTCTACAGTAAAGGTTGGTCTTGTTCAAATGAGTTGCACGGATGTTGTATCCGAAAACCTTGATAAGGCTGTAAAGGGAATAAAAGATGCTGCTTCAAAAGGAGCACAAATTGTTTGCTTACAAGAATTGTTTACATCACTTTATTTTTGTGATGTTGAAGATTATGACAAGTTTAATCTTGCAGAAGCGGTGCCTGGTCCTTCAACAAATGCATTAGGCCTCGTGGCAAAAGAACTTGGTGTAGTCATTGTAGCCTCACTTTTTGAGAAACGTGCTCAAGGGATATACCATAACACCACTGCAGTCATTGATGCTGATGGCAGTTATCTTGGAAAATACCGTAAGATGCATATTCCTGATGACCCTGCTTACTTTGAGAAATTTTATTTTACTCCAGGCGACTTAGGGTATAAAGTATTTAAAACAAAGTTTGCTACGCTGGGAGTTCTGATTTGTTGGGATCAATGGTATCCGGAAGCGGCTAGACTCACAGCACTTGCCGGAGCGGATATTCTCTTTTATCCAACTGCTATTGGGTGGGCAACAGCTCAGAATCAAGAAACAAATGATGAACAGTTCAATGCATGGCAAACCATACAACGAAGTCATGCTATTGCAAATGGCGTACATGTGGTTTCGGTGAACAGAGTTGGTCTTGAACAAAATGGGTTGATGAAATTCTGGGGAGGCTCGTTTGTTTCGAATCCATTTGGCACATTGATTGCAAAAGCATCACATGATCAAGAAGAAGTATTGGTCGTAGAGGTAGACCTTGCCAAAACAGATCAGTACAGAACGCATTGGCCATTCATGCGCGATAGAAGAATAGATTCTTATGGGGAGATAGTCAAGCGATACATCGATTAGATTGATTGCATGTCAAGATGCAATATATATAGATTCAATTTTCAATTTTCAATAATAGGTAATGACTCCTAAATCCCTTGGTTATTATTTTCCTGCTGAATTTGCTCCACATACATCTACTTGGCTAAGTTGGCCACATAAAGAAGCGTCATGGCCAGGAAAAATAGAATCGATATTTCCTTCTTATATAGAATTTATACATCAGTTGTCGCAGCATGAAGATGTTAATATTAATGTATGTGATGTCAATATGGAATCCACAGCAAGAAACATGTTGGTGCTAGCCGGGGTTGATGTAAAAAAAATTCATTTCTTCTTGCATCCTACTAATGATGCATGGTGTAGAGATCATGGTCCTGCTTTTTTATTGAATAAATTAGACCCCTCTAAAAAAGCTATCGTGGATTGGAATTATAATGCTTGGGGAAACAAATATCCTCCGTATGACCTTGATGATGTGATCCCAACATTAATTGGAGAAAAAATGGGATTACCCGTTTTCAATCCTGGCATCATAATGGAAGGTGGCTCGGTAGATTTTAATGGAGCAGGTACGGTCATTACATCAACAGCGTGTTTATTAAATCCAAATCGAAATCCTCATTTAACTCAAGCTGAGATAGAACACTATTTACTTGATTATTATGGACAGGATCAGGTTCTTTGGGTAGATGAAGGCATTATTGGCGATGACACAGATGGTCATATTGATGATACCGTTCGGTTTATTAATTCAGATACTGTTATAACAGTAATTGAGGAAAATAAGGATGATGATAATTATGCGTTGCTTCAGCACAACTTGAAACAATTAAAAGCGATGCGATTACTAAATGGCAAGCAGTTGAATATTATTGAAATACCAATGCCGGATGATGTTATTTGGGAAAATCAGCGCCTGCCAGCATCCTATGCCAATTTTTATATCGCAAATGGCTTAGTAGTAGTTCCAACGTATCGATCGGCTAAGGACCAAAAAGTAATCGACATTTTAGAAGGATGTTTTTCTGACAGAAAAGTTATCGGTATAGATTCCACTGATATTATTTGGGGACTTGGAAGCTTTCACTGCTTAAGTCAACAGGAACCTCGTTAAGTCTTGAATTCTCTAGCAGGGTAATGTCACTTCTGTGCTTTTCGTTGCTTGAGATATTATGAACATTCCATTCGACCTTTTTTTCAAATGAGAATATTCGTTTAGTACAGGTTGCTTTGGTGCAAATTTTACATGAAAAATCAAGGCATCCATCTGCATGCACAAAGAGCTCAACGCTTTCTCCAAATTCATTTTTGGCGATAGCTGAAAATGCATCGATTTCATCATGGGCTTCATGTACATTTAAGTACCAGGGGACAGTAAGGTGACAATCAACATGAATTACGGAACCGAATTTTATGATTCTGAGGTTATGGAAATCAATCCAATTCTCTTTTCTATTTTGATTGATTCTTGCTACTAATTTTTGTAGCAGTTCATGATCGGCTTCATCCATGATTCCAGATAGCGAACTCCGTATGATCGTATATCCAGTGTATATAATAAAAAATGCAAATATGATGGCGACTAGACTATCCAGCCACAACCATGAAGTGAAATAAATGAGAGCCATCCCTGCTATAATTCCAATGGTGGAGTAGGTGTCCGTTTGTAAATGTTTGCCGGAGGCAATCAGAGCTAGCGAATTATGTTTCTTTCCAATACGTATCGTGTACCATCCTGTATAGTAATTGACTATTGCCGTAGTTCCAATAATCATCATACCAATATCCAATTGCTGGATGACATGCGGATGCAGAAAATTATCAATAGCTTCATAAATGATTACAAATCCAGCAATAGCTACCAAACTCCCTTCGATGGCTGCTGAAACAAACTCTGCTTTGCCATGCCCATAGGGATGTTCTTTGTCACGGGGCTTTGAAGCAATGTAGAGGCTATATAGACTAATAAATCCTGCGACAACATTTACTGTACTTTCTAATGCATCAGTGAGTACTGAAACAGATTGTGTTAGCCACCAAGCAATAATTTTTAGTACAAAGAGTATAACCGCTACTCCAGCTACGACACGTTGAAGTCTGTAATTTAACTCTGATTGGGTTCTGTTCATGTGTAATATTCAAGTCGAATTTAGAGTATTGCTCGGTGTAAAAAAAACATTAAATCATTTTTTCATTAAATTATAGTAGTTGCATTCATGAGGTTAACTCTCATTCTACATTTTATTTTAGTTTACCTAATTCAATTCATAAATTTGGTGATATGGAATGACTATTTTTGTTGTTATTATTTTCATTTTTAATTCATTCTTCATATGGCAATAAATACGGAGGCCTACGCGAGATTAAAGTCCAAATTAAATTCAACTGGTGTTACATTGGTAGCTGTCTCTAAGACAAAGTCTGAAGAAGATATTCTTGCGCTATACAATCTAGGTCAGCGAGATTTTGGTGAGAATTATGTGCAGGAGTTAATTAAGAAACATGAATCACTTCCTAAAGATATTCGTTGGCATTTTATTGGTCATTTACAATCCAATAAGGTTAAACTTATAGCTCCGTTTGTTTATCTTATTCATGGAGTTGATAGCATTAAATTGCTTGAAACCATCAACAAGGAAGGTGAAAAAAATAGCAGAAAAATAAAATGCCTGCTTCAAGTGCATATTGCAAAAGAGGAAACTAAGTTTGGATTTGATTTAATTGAAGCCCGACAAGCGATCACACATGTTTTTTTGGAAACCAGTTTTTCGAATGTTGAACTCTGTGGGCTGATGGGAATGGCTTCGTTCACGGCTAATCAGGATGAGGTTAGACGTGAATTCAACTCATTGAAGTCTTTGCATATGGAAATTCAAAGTAGGGTAGACATAGATAAAAATAGTTTTTCCATACTCTCTATGGGGATGAGTGGAGATTATGACTTAGCCATTGATGAGGGCAGTACTCTAATAAGAGTTGGAAGTTTGTTGTTCGGAGTTAGGAGTTAGAGGAATTCTTTAATACTAGACCGCTACGGCGAAATAAAGCAGCTAGTTTCTTTTCCAATTGAATTTCCTTGACATTATTTTTTTGATTTCAAAGCAGCATAATCAAATACGATATTACAAAATGCTTTTACCCCAACATCCAACATACTATCATCAATGAAAAAGTCAGGTGTATGATGTGGTGCTGCTTTTTCTGGATTCAATCCCTTTGGCATGCCACCTAAATTGAAAAAGAATGCAGGCGTTTTTTCACCAAAATAAGAAAAGTCCTCTGCGCCTGTTGTCCAACGGCCTTGTGTTGTATTCTCTTTTCCTGTAGCGCGCTCTAATGAAGGAATCATCATACTTACAAGTGAAGGGTTGTTATAGGTAACCAATGTTTTAGTCTCAATAGTGCATTCAATCTCTGCTCCCCATGACTCAGCAATATGTTTTACGATTTTTTTCATTTTTTCATGAACGTCTTTTTGCATTTTGCTGTCCAACGTTCGGATAGTGCCTTCTAATTCTGCGTATTCTGGAATAATGTTTGCTCTTACTCCGCTATGAAACTTCCCTACGGTAATGACTAATGGAGCAACAGTGAGGTCCTCTTGTCTACTTACAATGGTTTGTAGATTATTGATGATTTGTGTACCCACCACAATAGGATCAATACCTGTCCATGGTGTTGATCCATGTGTCTGCTTGCCTTTTATTTTAATGGTAAACCAATCAGATGATGCCATCATGGCGCCAGGAACATATTTTATTTTTCCGATTTCTAATTCAGATGCAATGTGCAGTCCAAATACAGCATCTACTTTTGGGTTTTCCAGAACGCCTTCTTTTATCATCAGTGCTGCGCCACCTTCTTCATTAACTGGCGCACCTTCTTCTGCAGGTTGGAAAAAGAATTTCACTGTTCCTGCTATCTCCTTTTTCATGGATGAGAGTACTTCTGCAGTTCCCATGAGTATAGAAATATGGGTGTCATGTCCGCATGCATGCATTACTGAAACGGGATTGCCGTTGTATTCAGTAACGACCGTTGATTTATAGGGAACATCAACTCTTTCTTTTACGGGCAGTCCATCAATATCAGCCCTTAGGGCAATGACCGGACCGGGTTTTCCTCCTTTTAAAATGGCAACTATACCAGTTTTGGCTACTCCTGTAGTTACTTCTAGTCCAAGTGACTTCAGGTGTGCTGCAATATATTCCATGGTCTTAAACTCACGATTTCCCAACTCAGGATTTTGATGTACATGTCGTCTCCACTCAATCAGTTTAGGTGAAATGGCGTGCGCTTTGGTATCCAAGACATTTTGGAGTGGTGTTTGTGCTGAACCTACTGCTATTGAAAAGACTAGGATACAAAATGGGAAAATCGACTTTATGCTCATGCGTTTGGTATTTGGGGTGAAAATTAACCAATTCGACATAATTCATTGAAGTTTTATCTCAAACTTTATTTTTGGTTGGTAATTCTGATTCAAACATCGAATTTTAAGTAGGGTAAAAGGGCCAAATAGTTTAACTTTGCAGGCTAAAAGAAAAAAAATAAACTACGATGATTAGTGCTCGTAATATAACCCTTGCATATGGCAAAAGAGTCCTTTTTGACGAGGTAAATTTAAGTTTTATAAAAGGAAACTGCTATGGTGTTATCGGTGCCAATGGTGCTGGTAAAAGTACTTTCTTGAAAATACTGAGTGGTGAAATAGAGCCTAATAAAGGAACAGTAGAAATTACTCCAGGAGAAAGGTTGGCCGTTTTGAATCAAAATCAATTTCAATTTGATGAGCAAACTGTATTGAACACGGTATTAATGGGGCATAAAAAAATGTGGGCCATTACTCAGGAACGTGAAAAAATTTATGCGAAAGATGATTTTTCAGAAGAGGATGGTATTCGTGCTGGAGAGTTGGAATCTGAATTCGGTGAAATGGGTGGATATACTGCAGAAAGTGATGCGGCAACTTTCTTAAGCGATCTAGGGGTAACGGAAGCTCTTCACCAGACATTATTGAAAGACATGCCTTCGAATATGAAGGTTAGGGTATTGTTGGCTCAAGCGTTATTTGGAAATCCTGATATTCTGTTATTGGATGAACCGACAAACGGGTTGGATATAGAAACCATTGGCTGGCTAGAGAACTTCTTGGCAGATTATGAGAACATTGTGTTGGTGGTGAGTCACGACCGTCACTTTTTAGATGCTGTATGTACTCATGTGGCAGACGTGGATAGGCAGAAAATTAAAATTTTTACGGGTAACTATACATTCTGGTATGAGTCTTCTCAATTAATGGCTCGTCAAATAAATGACAAGAATAAGAAGACGGAAGATAAGCGTCAGGCCTTGCTCGACTTCATCGCTCGTTTCAGTGCGAATGCATCTAAGTCGAAACAGGCAACGTCAAGAAAGAAGGCGCTCGAAAAACTCACCATTGATGAAATTGAGCCATCAAATAGAAAATATCCAGGAATTATTTTTCAACCCCTGAGAGAAGTTGGAAACCAAATCTTAAGTGTAGAAGGGTTGTCGAAAAAAGTGGATGGACGTCTGTTGTTTGATAAGCTCAACTTTTCTATCAATAAAGGGGAAAAAATTGCCTTTGTAAGCCGCGATCCTTTAGCGATAACCTCTTTTTTTGAAATCATCAATGATGCAGTTGCTCCAGATACGGGTAAATATGAATGGGGTACTACCATTACTAAATCCTATTTGCCTGTTGAAAATGGACAGTTTTTTAATAATGATTTGACATTATTGGAATGGTTAAGGCAATTTGTACCATCACATGTAACCGATGCCGATGAACCCTTTCTTCGTGGATTCCTTGGAAAAATGCTTTTCAGTGGCGATGATATTCAAAAGAAAACGAAAGTGTTGAGCGGAGGTGAAAAAGTACGGTGTATGGTAAGTAGGATGATGTTGCAAAGTCCAAACTGTATTATACTTGATCAACCGACCAATCACTTAGACCTCGAAAGCATTCAAAGCTTTAACGAAGGGTGTATGAATTTCCCCGGTATCGTTTTGCTTACCTCTCATGACCATACCTTTATGGAAACGGTGGCTAATCGAATTATTGAGCTAACTCCAAAGGGATCAATCGATCGACTCATGTCGTTTGATGAATACCTAGCGGATAAGCGCGTTCAGCAATTAAGGGAGGAAATGTATAGCTAACAATTGACTTATATCATAGTTTTGATTGACGTCAGTCATTGAAGTATAGTGCTTGTTCATACGACCTTGGTCTCAAACTCAAGCATATGATGATCACCGAAACTTCCCCCCAGCAAGCAGAACATTTCGATTGGCTTAATGCCATTGATTTTTATCATTCTTATTTAGATATTATAAAAAGCAGACTCAATGCCCTGAGTGAATGTGATGCTATGGGTCCATTTGAGCAAAAAATAAATCTATTCAATGAAAAGCTTAATTATTTAAGGGAGGTTTTAGGAGAATTGAGCAATAGGGTTTCTGCGCACATTGAGGAGCTTGAATTTGAGCCAGCCTTTGATAACCGTTTGGATAGAACACTTCAGTCCTCTCATCACATGGGATTACGTGAAAAATTTGAGCTGTACGAAAATGAGATATGTGACTTTAGGACAGAGTTCAATGAGTTCTATGTACGATCTATTTGACCTATTGTTGGTGCTCTCCAAATACAGACCTTAGTATATCTGAAATTTCACCAAGTGTACAGTTGCATTCAACTGCTTCTATAATCAAAGGCATAAGGTTTGTCTCACCACTAGCTGCATCTTTAAGCAGGCGAAGACATCGTTGTGCGTCATCTTGATTTCGAGTATTTTTCAGACGAGTTAATTTGTTCGTTTGTACTTCTCTTATAGACTCGTCGATTTGGATGGACGAGGGTTCTTTCTCGTTATTTGTTGTAAAACTGTTTACTCCTACAATGACTTTTTCATTTGATTCAATCGCCAGTTGATACGTATATGCACTTTCTGCAATCTGCTGTTGCATAAATCCTTCTTCGATCGCACGCACACTACCACCCATGTTGTCAATTTGGTCAATGAGTGCTAATGCTTTTTCTTCAATCGAATCGGTAAGAGACTCTACTAAATAGGATCCACCAAGTGGATCTGCTGTGTCTGCAATGCCGCTTTCAAAGGCAAGTATTTGTTGAGTACGTAAGGCAATTTGAGCAGCTTCTTCTGTAGGCAAGCTTAATGCTTCGTCGTAGCCATTTGTATGGAGTGATTGTGTGCCGCCCAATACAGCAGCTAGTGCTTGGATAGTTACTCTAGCAATATTATTTTGTGGTTGTTGTTGGGTTAGTGTACTGCCCCCTGTTTGTGCATGAAAACGAAGCATCATCGCTTTGGGATCAGTAGCGCCAAGGTCTTTCATAATGCCTGCCCATATTTTTCTAGCAGCTCTGAATTTTGCAATCTCTTCAAATAAATTATTGTGTGCATTGAAGAAAAAGGAAAGTCTTTTTCCAAGTGTATTGATATCAATTTGTTTATCTATAGCAGCCTTAACATAGGCCTTGCCATTGCTTAATGTGAAGGCAACTTCTTGCACGGCAGTACTTCCTGCTTCTCTTATATGATATCCGGAAATTGAAATGGTATTCCATTTTGGAAGTGAATGACTACACCATTCAAAAATATCGGTTATGATCCTCATGGATGCCTTTGGAGGATATATATAGGTTCCTCTTGCTGCATATTCTTTTAATATATCATTTTGTATAGTTCCTGAAAGCTTTTCAAGATTTGCTCCTTGTTTTTTTGCGATGGAAACATACATGGCCAATAATATGATTGCAGTAGCATTAATCGTCATAGATGTAGAAACATGTTCAAGCGGAATATCGTTGAACAGTGCTTCCATATCCTCTATGCTGTCAATCGCAACACCTACTTTACCCACTTCACCTTCGGATAACGGGTGGTCACTGTCATATCCAATTTGTGTAGGAAGGTCGAAAGCTACGCTAAGTCCATTTACTCCTTGTGAAAGTAAAAAATGATACCGTTTATTACTTTCCTCGGCAGTTGAAAATCCTGCATATTGACGCATTGTCCAGCTTTTTCCCCTGTACATGTTTTCTTGTACGCCTCTTGTGAATGGAAAATGGCCAGGAAGGTTAGGGGATGTTACTTTATCGTGTTCAGTATAAACTGTTTTTATCTCAATGCCAGAATCTGTTTTTTTTATTTGGCTCATACTTACTTCAATTAGGAGTTGATGATGATTTGTCTGGCTTCATACCGTAGTGTTTCCAATACTATAGATTGCATTGAGGCATTTTGGTCTGCGTTAAGGTAGCTCAACATGGCCTCTTGTAAGTCTTTTCCTGTAGCCTCTTTTGGTAATGCATTCATCAACTGATCAACAATAAAGAGCTGTTGATCTTTCAAGTCGCTTAAGGCAGTCCATGATTTTTCAGAAACATAGATTTGTTGTGATAAATTGAATTCAAATTCATTTCTAATGGCTTCCTTAAGCACTTCTCCCAACTCAATCGTGTTTAAGCTTCCGGCGGGGAAGCGGGATATAAGCGATTTAAAGCCAATTCGTTCCGCAAGCGTAACTAGTCTTTCGTATGCTTGTATGATCAGTCCTATTGATTGAGGAGCTGGTGTGGGAGGTTTCTGTGCAGCTTTCTTGTGGCGATTTCCCCGATAATAGAAAACTATTCCGCCTACCAGTAAGACCGCGATAAGAATGAGGGAAAATAGGGGGTTTGTGATTTTCATGATATGTTAAAACAAAAGTACATTAAGGGACTTGAATTGTGGTTTTGTTATTTGTTATTAATTTAGCAGTATGGATACTATTCAATCAGCCCCTGTAAAGATTACGCTTACGGCTAAG
Organism: uncultured bacterium; assembly: GCA_903951405.1. GTDB lineage: Bacteria > Bacteroidota > Bacteroidia > Chitinophagales > Chitinophagaceae > Pollutibacter. Next base: position 5,769 of record CAJBBV010000193.1, on the reverse strand, counting down.
AAAGAACTGCTAAAGTTATTTGAAACTTCACATGAAGAGGCCGAAAAATTTCTTCGGATAGGAGTAAAAGGTGGTGGATGCTCAGGACTTAGCTATTTGTTGGCATTAGACCAGCAGAACCCAGGAGATGAAATTCATGATGTTGATGGAATCCCATGTGTTATAAATCCAGCTCATGCTATCTATCTTTTTGGGATGGAAATTGATTGGAAGGAAGGACTTGATGCACGAGGGTTTGTTTTTACTAATCCCAATGCCTCAGCTACATGTGGTTGTGGAACATCTTTTGCTGTGTAGAAAATTTATAGTCAATAAAAAAGCCGGTCTGTTATCAGTCCGGCTTTTTTTATCTTATGAGATTCTATTTACTTTTTCTTTTGGCTAGTTGAGGCATCAGCTATGCCAAGTGGTTTATCTTTTGCGATATCAACCAATACTGGCGCTGCCACAAAAATAGATGAGTATGTTCCAGTGAATACACCGATTAACATAGCGAAAGCAAAACCTCTTGTTACTTCACCACCGAAGATGAACAAAATCAAAAGTGTCAAAAATACAGTGAGGGAAGTCATAATCGTTCTGCTCAATGTATCGTTGATTGCTTTATTAATGATGTTAGCTTTTGTTTCACCTTTAAGCTTATTGCTGTACTCCCTGATCCGGTCAAATACAATCACGGTGTCATTCATGGAAAATCCGATAACCGTAAGTACTGCCGCAATAAAGTGTTGATCAATCTCTAGAGGGAATGGAACCACTCCTTTTAAGAAGGAGAATACCGCTAAGGTTACAAATACATCGTGTAACAATGCAATGATAGTACCCAACGAATATCTCCAATCGCGGAAGCGAAGGAATATGTAAAGGAAAATTGCAATCATGGCAAAAATGGTTGCTTGAACAGCACCTTTTTTCAAATCATCTGATATTGATGGTAAAACGGTTTGTGAACTTTGTTTGTAATTTTTGTTAAAGTCTGCAAAGGCAAGTCCAGCAGGTAAATCAGATTTAAGTCCTTCAAATAATTTGCTCAATACTAGAGAGTCTGTACTCTTGCTTGTATTATCAATCATGAATGAAGTAGTGATGTTTAGCGTCTTGTTATCACCAACTGTTTTGATAACCGGAGATTCTCCAAAAATACCCTTTAACTGATTTCTGATTTTTTCATTTTGAGTTGGAGCATCAAATCGAACGGTATAGCTTCTTCCACCCTTGTATTCAACGCCTTCATCAAAGCCATTAAAGTAGGAGCCGATTCCCATCAATAATACAATTACAGAAATGAAGTACGCTACTTTTCTATATTCAATGAATTTGAAGTTTGCATTTTTGAATACGCTTTTGCTTGTAGCAGTAAAGTATTCAAAGTGTCTGTTCTTCTTGGTCCAAAAGTCAGTGATTAGCCTTGATATCAAAATTCCGCAGAACAATGATAGAATAATACCTAGAATTTGTGTTGTTGCAAATCCTAATACAGGTCCAAGTCCAAAATAGAATAAGATCAATGCAGTAAGTAAGGTTGTGATATGCGCATCCAGTACTGGTGCCATTGAACGCTTATATCCTTCCGAGACAGCGGTTTGATAGCTTTTACCTAACCTAAGTTCTTCTTTAATACGTTCAAAAATGATAACGTTGGTATCAACAGCCATACCGATGGTTAGTACAAGACCGGCAATACCTGGAGCGGTAAGTGTGGCGCCTAATGCGCTCAATACACCTACGGTAAACAAGAGGTTTAAGATAAGAGCTATGTTAGCAACCCAACCAGCTGTATTGTAGTACACCAACATCAATAGGAAGATTACACCAAATGAAATGGCAAATGCTAAACTTCCTCCTTTGATTGCAGATGCACCAAGCGTTGGTCCAACTTCTTGTGACTGTACAATTTTTGCAGGAGCTGGAAGTTTTCCTGATTGAAGAATATTCGCAAGATCTTGTGCTTCTTCTAATGTGAATGAACCACTGATTTCTGTATTGCCTGTTGTAATGGGGTTGATAACATTTGGTGCTGAGTAAACAATATTATCAAGAACAATTGCAATCGGTTTGCCTACGTTACTTGTAGTGAATTCACCCCAAATGCGTTCGCCTTGCTTTGTCATCAACATTTTGATAGCAGGCCTTCCTTTATCGTCGTAATCCTGTGTTGCTTGCTGAACGCCATCTCCCTCAAGTTTTGCTTTTTCAGAACCTTCAACAGTTTTCAAAGCATATATTGAAACAACATCACTCTTAACGCCTTTTTCATCCATTTCTGGAATTCCAAAAGCAAATCTAACATTACCAGGGAATTGATTTTTTACAGCTTCTAAATTGATGTATTCATTGAACACAGAAGTATCTCTGCTTTGAATAAATCCAATATAGGGAGCAAACGACATTCCTCCTTGAGCATTCTGCTGAGGAGGAACAGGTTGGAATATTTTAAAGAATGATTTCGCTGATTCTTTAGCTAATGTAGTGTCTGATTTTGTTGCTGTGCCACTTTTTACAATCTCTCCAATAGTGGCAGATTTTGTAGTATCAGTTGCTTTTGCAGTTGGTGCAGCGGCTATAGTGGTGGTATCTTTCTTTTCAGCTACTGAATAATACGCTTGGAGTGCTTTTTCTGCATCAGAGAAAGGTTTGTTAAGCTCCCCGATATTATAAAGCTCCCAGAATTGAAGATTTGCAGTTGCTTGTAGGTATTTTCTTACACGTTCCGGATCGTCTTTTACGCCTGGAAGTTCAACCGTGATGATTCCTTTTGTTTTGTCCAATTGTATATTAGGTTGGGCAACACCAAATTGGTCAATACGTTTTCCGAGTACATTAAATGTATTGCTGACGGCACCTTGCGCAGAAGCTTTTAATTTAGTGATGACATCGTTGTCGTTATCTTCAATTTTAATTGTTCTTCCGCCAGTTCCAGCAAATATGGCTGCAAGTCGTGCGTTAGGATTTTGACTTTTATAGGCATCAGCAAATAATGTTATGAAATCGGCATCACTATTTGATTTTGCAAGGATGGCAGCATTAATGGCATTGTTTAATGCTGCGTCTTTAGGGTTGTTTGAAAGTGACTTAATTAGTCCCTCAAGTTCAACTTCAAGTGTAACACTCATTCCCCCTTGAAGGTCCAATCCAAGGTTTAGTTCCTGCTCTTTTGCCTTTTGGTAGGAGATGGCACCAGTTATACCATAGGTAACATTGGTTTGCTTAGTGCTATCAAGAAGACGGCGTAACCTTTTATTGTACTCACGATCTTTTACTTCTGTTCCTTCATTGGAAAAATTTGCATTGACAAACGCAGTAGCCTTATCCTGCTGTTTCTTCTCATGGTTACGAACCACCAGCGTAAAATGGAGCTGGTAAAGAGAAATAACGATTAAAGCAATTGCAAAAAAACGTACCAAGCCTTTTAGTTGCATATAAATTCTAGTTTACTCTTTTTTAAATTCCCTTTTTGGTAGGGCGGGCAAAGATAGGGATTTTGAGGTCAAAATTCTATCTTCAGCCCTCGATTTTCATCGTTTCGGCTTACCTGAATTGGGCTGTAATGGAACCCTATTTTAGTATTTTTTAAAAATATTGTGCTGTGTCAATTTTACATATGTGCTAATCCCGTGAAAATCTTTTCAGTTTTCTTTACATTTGCGTTAAAATTCACTCAATATGAAACTTTCTTCCCGCTTAGACCTTTTCGCAGAACCGGAAACATTAAAGATGGCCAAATTAGGTAGAGAATTGAGGTCACAGGGGATTGATGTAATAGACCTTTCACTTGGTGAGCCAGATTTCGATACACCCGAACATATAAAAGAGTCATTGAAAAAGGCTGTTGATGATAATTACAGTCATTATACACCAGTTGCTGGCTATCCTGATTTGAGGGAAGCAGTTTGTACAAAATTAAGAAGGGATAACGGGCTAGAATATAAGCAAGAAAATATTTTAGTGTCAACTGGTGCTAAACAGAGCCTTGCGAATGTCGTTATGGCTATTGTTGATAAGGGTGATGAAGTCGTAATCCCAACCCCTTACTGGGTAACCTATTCAGAAATCGTTAAGCTAGCAGAAGGAAATGTAGTGCTTATTAGAACTTCCATCGAAAATAAATACAAGCTAACCGCAGCTGAACTTGAGGCGGCTATAACACCTAAAACCAAGTTGTTTATATTTTCATCTCCATGTAATCCAAGTGGCTCTGTTTATTCTAAGGCTGAGTTGAGTGCCTTAGCAGAAGTGTTTAGTAAGCACCCTCAGGTTTTCATCATTTCTGACGAGATATACGAATACATCAATTTTGTAGGAAAACACGAAAGTATTGCACAATTCGAGGACCTAAAAAGTAGGGTCATCATCATTAATGGTTTGAGTAAAGGGTATGCTATGACCGGCTATAGGCTTGGGTATATTGCAGCTGATCCTGCAGTTGTTAAAGCATGCGAAAAGTTACAAGGACAATACACCAGTGGTGCAAATGCAGTAACCCAGCGTGGGGCAATTACCGCGTTAACGGGCGATTTGAAACCTAGTATGGAAATGAATGTAGAGTTTACGAAAAGAAGAGCCAGAATGCTTGAGTTGCTTAAAGGGATTCCTGGAGTGGCTATTGCAGAACCAGATGGAGCCTTTTATGTGTTCCCTGTAGTCAAGGCTTATTTCGGAAAAAAAATCGGGGATGAAGTGATTAAAGATGCAGATGATCTTTGTATGTATCTTCTCAATACTGCACACGTGTCAACGGTAACGGGTAGAGCCTTTGGCGAGCCAGATTGTATTCGAATTTCCTTTGCTAATAGCATGAATAAAATCGAAGAAGCCATGTCTAGGATTACAAAGGCAATGGCAAATCTTAGCTAGGTATTTCAATTACCTAGGAATTTTTGTAATCAGCTAACTATTACTAATTCTTCTAATGTTTAGCTGATTACAAAAACTATATTTCTCATTAGTTGATTTAACATGGTTTAATGATTTGAAATGACTTAAAAGAGTTTATTTTGAGGTACAATTACACATGAATTTCACAAAGTCCATAAACTCTAGTTTTTCTCGTACCCTCTTTTCGAAGAATATACTACTGATTGCTCTGTTTCTCCTGTCAATGTCAGTTCAAGCACAGAAAATGGTTATCCCTGAAGGAGATACGTCAATCTGTGTTGGAAATGAGATTACTTTACATGCTAGTCTCTCAATTGGTTCGTTTGTCTACTTTTATTCTGCCAACGGGAAAGCATATTTTCTTGATACGGTTGCTAGGTCGTGGACAGGAGCGAAGGCTGCAGCAGCTAGCAATGGCATGCAACTTTGGGTGATTAATCAGGTTGGTGAAAATGCAAGTGTGCAGAGTAAAATCACCACTAAAAATCAGAATTCTTTTTTTTGGATTGGACTTTATCAAGACCCAACTGTTGAACAAGCTGGTGGCAGCTTTTCTGATGGTTGGAAATGGGTAGATGGAACTCCTTTGAACCCTGCTTTGACCTATTGGGCCAGTAACATAAATGAACCAAATAATCAATTCCAAACAAGTACTCCTGCAAATTTTGGGTCCATGGGTTCTAATGGAACGCAGTCCCTTTGGAGCGATATGCCAGATACTCCACCTGCTTCTTATTTTGGCTATGCCATTGCAGAAATGCCCATTGCCTCAGCTCCAACCTTTGTTTGGAAAAGTCAAGTAGGGGTGTCGTCACCCATTACGACTAACACGTCTCTTCCCGTTATTACAGTACAGCCATCTGTTACTACATCCTACTCAGTCTCCTTGAATAT
>CAJBBV010000192.1 GCA_903951405.1 uncultured bacterium | reverse complement strand
TTGGGTCAAGGGGGAATATATACGATTCGATTTTAGGTTCAGTCTTGATATATTCCAATACTTTTTGTGTGGATGCAGAAATTCTATCCAAACGAGAAGGTAAGGTGCGAAGGCCCCGAAGCAAAAGCCATGCATTGAACGGTTGAATTCCTGAGCCGACACAAAGGTATTCACTTAAGAAAATTTTCCTCATCATAGCTGCAGAACCAGACAATACACCACCAAGGGTATCACTATGCCCACCGATATATTTAGTAGCTGTTTGCATTACAATATCAATACCCATATCGACAGGTCTCTGATATAATGGAGTACAATAGGTATTGTCAACCATAGTTATGATGCCTTTTTCTTTGGCAACCACTGAAATGGCAGATAAATCTTGAATATCAAGCCACCAAGAATTAGGTGACTCTAAATAGATTAAGCTCGTATTGGTTTGGATATGTGAGATAAAGTCATCAGTATTTGTTCCATCTGCATAGGTAACCGTTATGCCAAAGCGGGGTAGTAATTTATCAAAGAGATGAGTAGTCCAGCTATAAGGATGATGCACCGATAAAATATGATCTCCGGACTTTACATTAGCCAATACTCCTGCAAAAATTGCAGCTGAACCAGTATTAAACACCAATGCATCTTCAGCACCATCAAGTGCTGCTAATTTTTTCCTTAAAATATCAACTGTTGGATTTAATCCTCTACTATACAGATAGCCTCCCATCTCATCGGCAAATGCTCTACGCAAATTGTCTACAGTGGAGAATGAAAAATTACTCGTTTGCACAATAGGTGGTGCAATTGCATTAAAGTAAGAAGCATTGTCTTCTCCTAAATGGTTAATGATGTATGAAGTGTCCATATATGTTAAATATCAGAAGTCGTTCGAGATCTCTTCGTTACAAAAAAGAGTACTAAAAAAGCAGCCAGTACTGCTGTTCCAATTAATGCGGTTTGTGGTTTATCGATAGTAATACTAATGGCAACAAAAAGATATGCGCTTATAAAAACAATTGGCATTAGAGGGAAAAAACGCATTGTATAAATCTGTGATTTGTCCAAGTGCTTTGTTTTTTTTCTGATCATAAAAATAGTAGCAGCTGAAAACGCCATACCAATTGAGTCTAAAAAAATAGTGAAGCTCAAAATCTTGTCAAATGTATCCGCAAAAAAAAGAATCACTACACTTAACAATGCGTATACAGTTAAACTAACAGTAAGTACATCCCGCTTTTCATCTTTTCTACTAAATGCCTTTGGAAGAATACCATCTTCACTCATAGCAAACATGACTCGTGGGTTACTTAGTAATAACACATTTACATAGGCCAGTACAGCTATAAATAATAGTATAGAGAATGCGAACTTTCCAGTAGGTCCAAACATTCGTTCAGCAACAAGGGCTGCAATGCCTTTTGCATTTTTTAGTTCCTCGAATCCAATTACTTTATAATAGGCAAAACTGACAGATAGATATAGCAGAATAATAACGACAATTCCAATAAAAATTCCTCGTGGTAGATTCTTTTGAGGATTTTTCACTTCTTCCCCAAAATTGATTGTCTGCTGATAACCGCCATACGTGAAGGACACTGCTACGAGTGCTACCCCAAAGGACTTAATATAATCCATGATGGTAAAATCACCTTTCGGTATGAACGATAGATTAAGTGTATTATCGCTTGGGAAAAACAGCGCCGATATAATTAACAAGATCATTGAAATCTTAATAAGCATGAGAATATTTTGTGTTGTCGAGCTCATCCGCAATCCCAACAAATTAATTCCATAAAATAAAATAATTGCGGACATCGCAATGAGAGAGCGCACTAGGTCTGATGGTGGATGTGAAAAAATAACTTGAGAAATGTATTCGCTCCCTATTAATGCCACACCAGATAGTGAAGATGCATTTGAAATCAAAATAATACAATTGATAGCAAAGGCTATTGAGGGGTGATAACAAGTTGCAAAGATTTTATAATATCCTCCTGTGATTGGGTAACGAGACCCAATCTCTGCATAGGTAAGTGCTCCACATAAGGCAACAAATCCACCTACCACCCAGCTAATAAAAAATACATTCGGAGTAATTGCTGCACGAGCTGAGTCTGATGCAGTTCGAAATATGCCCATACCTATTACTAGACCAATAACGATCATAGTAATATCAAATAGATTAAGAAGTGGCTTTTTTGAAATACTCATAGTTGAAAGATAGAAAAAATAAACTAGTTAACTCTCTGATTGTAGATAGAAGTGAATTTGAATCTTATGTAATCAATAATCGACTTAGCAGGACGAATAGCCACCCTAAATTAACAGTGTGTTGAAAACAATAGTTGACGTAGCGAAAAATAAAAAGGAATTTCGCTGTGCATTTGGTTGAATCCTGAAAGGGAAATTCATTAAAAGGGAAGTTCGGTTAAATCCCGGCGCTATCCCCGTAGCTGTAAATACTCCTGCAACTGCAGAACATTTCTTACTCACGACCACTGTCAATACGGGAAGGTCAAGAAATGGAGTTGAGCCAGAAGACCTGCCTGATGCACTATTTAATCACGAGCTTTCGGGAGAAAAGCCGGAGATGTTTAACCTGTATCAGCAGCTATTCATTTCTGTTCACATCCGAAGGTTCATAGTAAACCAACACTATGATCCAAAAAAGTATTATTGTAGCCCTTCTTATATCTTCATTGGGTATTCAGGCACAGTCAGATTCAACCGCAAAAGAACTAGAATCAGTAGTAATTACAGCGAATCGTTTTCCACAAAAACAAATCAACACCGGAAAAGTACTGACCGTAATTTCCCGAAAAGAAATTGACGAAAGCCCTTTTAATCAACTTGGTGAACTGTTAAATCGGCAAGTAGGACTATCAGTAATTGGCGCTAACAATTCACCAGGAACAAATCCAGATGTCTATATGCGAGGGGCAGGAACTGGAAATGCATTAATCTTAATTGATGGGAGTCCTGCATCAGATGCATCCACTATTCGCTCTACGTTTGATTTAAACTTTATCTCACTCGCAGATATTGAGCGAATAGAAATACTTAAAGGTGGGCAATCTACTGTATATGGATCTGATGCGGTAGCTGGAGTGATCAATATAATCACTCGGAAAAATCAGCTAAAAAAGTTTACTCCAAGTATTTCGTTGTCAAGAGGTTCATTCCAAACTAACATGATGCATATCAATTTATCAGGGAGAAGCAATATGTTTAGATATAAAATACAATACAACAATGTATCATCTAACGGGTTTAGCTCAGCACTTGATACAACATCAAAAAGATCATATGATAAAGATGGATTAATACAACACGTATACAAAGCAGAAATTGGTTCGATTGGTAAAAAAAACTGGGAATGGAATATTAACACACAACTAAGTAGGTATAAAAACGATATGGATGAAACATCCTACGAAGATGCAAGAGATTCAAAAGTGGGAAATAAGAACATACAAGTCATAGCAGGGTTGACTAAAAAAATTAAGTCAGGAAATATACGTGCTAGTTTTGTAGTCAATAATAGTACAAGAAACTACCTTGATGACTCCATATACCTCAATGGATTTTCCAAGTACATTAAATCTGACTTTACTGGAAAATCATACTTTGCTGAACTCTATGGTTCGTTCAAACTAAGTAGTGAATTGCAAATTCTTGCAGGAATAGACCATAAAAAACAAAGTACTGATCAGTATTATTATTCAGTTAGTGATTACGGAGAATACAAATCAATGCTAAAGAGTGATACTGCATATGCTACATTAACAAGCGCAATGACTTCTTTAGTATACAACAGTATAAAAAACATTAACATTGAGTCTGGAATCAGATACAATAAACACAGTAGATATGGAGACAATATTACATTTACCTTTAATCCTTCATACATTTATAAAAATGTATTTAAAACATCACTAAATATTTCATCGGCTTATAAAGCCCCAACACTTTATCAACTATTTGATGGCTACTCAGGGGAAAGAAATTTAAAACCAGAAACATCGATAACATCCGAAGCGTCAATACAATTAATTGGAATTAAACGCATAAACAGTAGGGTGACGTATTTCAATAGAAGAATCAAACATGGCATCGACTACAACTATGAGTCATACAAATACTTCAATTATAATCTGCAAAAAGATCATGGATTGGAGGTAGAGTTAGGGTATAAAGCATCAAAATGGAACTTCTCTTATAACTATACCTATACAAGTGGTAAGGTTACCGCTACCCATTTTGAATACGATGCAAACAATTACATATACATCCCAAAGGGAGACACAACCTATTCTCATTTATTTAGAATTCCTCAACATGGCATGAATGGAAATCTAGGATATCAACTCTCCAAAAAAATATTTACTTCCATCTCTCAACGTATAGTCGGCAAAAGATTTGAGCCTGTGTATGCCTCACCCCCTGTTGAATTAAAACCATACATGACCACTGACTTATTTTGTCAGTATACATTTAACAAGAATACTCGTTTTTACATTTCATTGAAAAATATTTTAAATACATCTTACCAAGATATTTTAGGGTATACAACCATGGGAAGAAACTATACGATTGGAATACGGTGGGGCATGTAACTTGCCTAGGATGAATGGTTTCGAGTTATACAGATTATTTTTTTAACTTACAGTACATAACCAACACCGATCATGACAATTGACGAAATCCTGACAGTAAGTTTTACACTTTTTGCCGTGATAGATATTCTAGGATCAATACCCCTCCTGCTTTCTTTAAAGAAAAAAATGGGCGGTATTAACGAACTTAAGGCCAGCTTAATTTCTGGCGGACTGATGATTTTCTTTTTGTTTGTAGGAGAAAAATTTCTTGGTGTATTAGGAGTTGATGTCAAATCATTCGCAGTAGGCGGCTCAATTGTTATATTTATTCTTGGCCTAGAGATGGTATTAGGAATTGAGTTTTTCAAAGGCGATGGTGATGCAAAATCTGGAACAGTTGTACCGATTGCTTTTCCGCTCATCGCGGGGTCTGGAACCTTGACCACCATAATTTCGCTACGCGCAAACTACAGTGAATGGCCTGTGTTGATAGGCATCTTAGTCAACGTTATTTTTGTCTACCTCGTTTTACACTCACTTGATATCATAGCTAAAATACTGCGTCCAGAAGGGATGCTTGCCGTGCGTAAGTTTTTCGGGGTGGTACTACTTGCTATTGCAGTAAAGATTTTTGCAAGTAATGTTGGTGGGTTAATTAAATAAACAACCTAAATCTCTTCATCTTTTATATCAGCAATGATTTCTGTCAATATTTTTGGTGCTTCTACAGCTGGAATACTTTCAACATCACGGAGCTGACGCTGAATGGCTCTTGTTCTTGTTCCCGCTATGTCGTCTAATTGACCTAGTCCGGCCTGAATATTTTTTTGCGCTTTTTCCAACAAGCCCCCAAATGTTTCAAACTCCTTCTTCACTGACCCTAACACCTTCCAGACTTCACTGCTTCTCTTTTGCAATGCAAGTGTTCTAAAACCCATCTGTAGACTATTCAAAATAGCAACCAAGGTCGTTGGACCAGCCACTGTGATTTTGAATTCATCCCTAAGTTGATCAACCAATGCACTCCTTCTAATGACCTCGGCATAGATACTCTCAAATGGTAGAAAGAGAATGGCAAAGTCTGTTGTATTGGGCGGATCGATATATTTATCCCTAATATCTTTTGCCATTTTTTTGATGGTGCTTTCAAGATTTTTGCTTGATGCTTCAATCTCCTCAGGAGATCCTGTATCGTATGCACTTAGCAATTGCTCATATATATCTTTAGGAAATTTTGCGTCAATTGGCAAGTAAACGATACTACTCTCATCTTCACTTCTTCCCGGTAGCTTAATAGCAAATTCGACTGGATCAGAACTTCCTGCTTTTGTTCGAACGTTAGCATCGTACTGTGATGGCGCTAAGATTTGTTCAAGCAGCATTGCCAATTGAACCTCCCCTACATTTCCTCGAAGCTTTACATTGCTAAGCACCTTTTTTAACCCCCCTACATCAGAAGCGATGTTTTGCATCTCTCCTAATCCCTTTTGTACACTCTCCAACTGCGTTCCTACCATTGCGAATGATTGGGTAAGCCTATCATTCAAAGTCTTCTGTAGCTTCTCTTCAACTGTTTCACGCATTTGATCTAATCGCTTTTCAGTTATATCCACCAGCTTAGTTTGCTTTTCCTCTAACTGTGCAAACTTCTCCCGCTGAAGGTCATTGAATGATTTTACATTCTTATCGAAATTATCAGCAAAGACTTTGAACGACTTCTCAATGACATCCCTAAGGTCCTTGTTCTTTTCTTCTATTTTATTAATTAAGCTTTCTAGTTTATCCGTTTGATACTTACTGGTTTGATCTAATGAAAGCTTTAGCTCGCTTCTATTTTCTCTAGCAATTTTATCATTTTCCTCTCTATTGATTCTAAAGTCTTCGCGCAGTGCATTCTCAATACGTAATAAAGACTTTTCCAGCTCATCTACTTTACGCTCAACACTACCCAAACCATTCTGTGTTTTTTTAAAGAAAATGACGAGCAACAAAACACATGCTACTCCAAGCAAAATCGTATTCAATATCATGAGCATAAATCAATAATTATGAAGCAAAGATAACCGTCCTTACCTGATTCTATTGGAGGGGATAATGCAGTAGCACTATTTAATTTATCCACAAGACCAACCAATTCACTTAATCACTCTCATTTCTCTTGAAAATTAATATATGTTGTATCTTATAAGCCTGTTTTGAGACTCAAAACTCTAAAAAACCAAAACATATAACATGGGAGTGCTTTTTGGCGTATTATTTCACCTCATCGGAGGAGTAGCATCCGGAAGTTTTTACATGCCTTTCAGTAAAGTGAAAGGATGGAAATGGGAAAGCTATTGGATAATCGGCGGCCTATTTTCTTGGTTGATTGTACCACCCTTAGCGGCTTACCTAACAATTCCTGGATTTGCAGAAATCATCGCATCCACCAACCATTCAGTTCTCTTTTTTACGTTTTTAATGGGATTGCTTTGGGGAATTGGTGGACTTACCTACGGATTAGGTGTTCGGTATCTCGGTATGTCACTAGGAAACTCTGTTGTCCTTGGCTTTTGCTCTGCATTTGGCGCATTGGTTCCATCAATCTATTATAATATTTTTCCGGAGGAAGGAAAGACAAGCTTAACTGATTTGCTTTCCAATTCGGGTGGACAGCTTGTGATTCTGGGTGTAATCGTTTGCTTAACTGGCATCTTTATCTCAGGGAAAGCGGGGATGATGAAAGAAAAAGAACTTCCTGATGAAAAGAAAAAAGAAACAGTCAAAGAGTTCAACATCAAAACCGGACTATTTGTAGCGATTGTCTCAGGCATACTTAGCGCCTGCTTTAACTTCGGTATAGAGGCAGGAAAACCTATGGCAGAAAAAGCGGTTGAGCTTGGCTACAATCCTCTGTTTCAAAATAACGTGACCTATGTTGTTTTGTTATGGGGTGGCCTCACGACCAATATCATTTGGTGTATTATATTGAATACCAGAAATAAATCATTCAGCGATTATACCAACAAGAATACCCCACTATTCAATAACTACTTATTCTCTGCAATTGCAGGAACAACCTGGTTTTTACAATTCTTTTTTTACGGAATGGGAGAAAGTAAATTGGGCAATGGGGCAAGCTCATGGATTCTACACATGGCCTTTATTATACTCGTTTCAAATCTATGGGGCATCGTGCTAAAAGAGTGGAAGGGAACATCTGCGAAAACCATCAGAACCATTATCCTTGGCATACTAACCATAATAGCGTCAGTGCTTATTGTAGGCATAGGAAATGCAATTAAATAACACATTTAGCATTGCTTATGAATGAATTAATCAAAAAATAAAGTTTTACTTTGCCGAGCTTAAATTTATTATTCATATTAACATCAAATTATATCAAACAATGAACTTCAAAAACGTCTCTTATCTCTGGAATGAACATGATGCAGATAAAATTAAACATGATGAAGTTGCCTTACTTATATATAGATCTAACTTATTAGGTGCAGATTTACGACTTACGAATTATGGTGGAGGAAACACATCGTGCAAAGTAATTTCTAAAGACCCATTGACTGGTTCTGAAACGGAAGTGATGTGGGTAAAAGGTTCTGGCGGTGACTTAGGCACATTAAAAAAAAGTGGATTGGCGGCCTTATATACAGAAAGATTAAGAAGCCTCACCAATGTATACCGTGGCATTGAACACGAAGATGAAATGGTTGCGTTATTCAATCACTGCATATTCGACTTAGAATCAAAGGCTCCATCTATAGATACACCGCTACATGGATTCCTGCCCTTCAAACACATCGATCACCTTCATCCAGATGCTGCAATAGCCATTGCCGCATCCAAAGATGGAGAGCAAATAACCAAAGAACTATTTAGTGGAAAAATCGGTTGGGTTGGATGGCAAAAACCAGGGTTTGACCTTGGATTGCAATTAAAAAAATGCCTTGACGAAAACCCTGGGATTCGTGGAATCATGCTAGGTTCTCATGGACTATTTACATGGGGAGATACGGCATACGAATGCTATATAAATTCACTTGAAGTAATAGAACAATGTGCAGAATTCATCAATTCTAAAATAGCAGGAAAAACAACGTTTGGTGGACAAAAAATCACCTCATTGGAAGGCATCAAAAGAATTGAACAAGCTGCTGAAATTGCTCCAATTTTACGCGGTCTTTGTTCATCTCAACAAAAAATGATTGGACATTTTACAGACGATGAGCGGGTATTGGAATTTATCAATTCAAATGACTTGAGCAGGCTAGCTCCAATGGGAACAAGCTGTCCAGATCATTTTCTAAGAACAAAAATCAGCCCACTTATTTTACCGCTTCTTCCAACAGAAGACCTAAGTGATACTGCATCAATAAAATCAAAATTGATTCCTGAATTTGTAGCATACAGAAAAATGTATGCAGAATACTACAATACGTGCAAGCATTCAAATAGCCCTGCCATTCGCGATGCAAATCCAGTAGTGCTATTATACCCAGGAATTGGAATGTTCACCTTTGCAAAAGACAAACAAACAGCACGTGTTGCATCGGAGTTCTACATCAATGCCATTAATGTGATGAAAGGGTCAGAAGCGATTTCATCCTATACTTCACTTCCAAGACAAGAAGCATTCAATATCGAGTATTGGTTACTTGAAGAGGCCAAGCTCCAAAGGATGCCAAAACCTAAAGCATTATCCGGAAGGGTTGTATTGGTGACTGGTAGTGCAGGCGGAATTGGAAAAGGAATTTCAAAGAAATTTGCGGATGAAGGTGCATGTGTAATCTTGAATGATAATGATCAAAATCGACTAAACAGTGCTGCAGAAGAATTTAATGCGAAATATGGCAAAGATGTATTTACTACAGCATTGGTAGATGTAACAAATAAAGAAACAATTAATCAAGCCTTTAATACCGCAGCTTTATATTTTGGTGGTATAGACATTATAGTAAATAATGCTGGCATATCCATTTCAAAACCCGTTGAAGATCATACAGAAAAAGATTGGGACTTACTATATGATATCCTTGTAAAAGGTCAATTCTTAGTTACACAATCAGGCGTAAAACTACTGCGCAAACAAGGATTTGGAGGTGATGTAATTAATATAGTAAGCAAAAATGCATTGGTTAGCGGTCCTAACAATGCTGGATATGGTTCTGCTAAAGCAGCGCAGCTGCATCTAAGTAGACTCAATGCAGCTGAGTTTGGTCCAGACAAAATCAGGGTAAATACAGTTAATCCTGATGCTGTAATTAGCGATAGTAAAATTTGGGCTGGTGATTGGGCAGCAGGACGAGCTAAAGCATACGGCATTACTGTAGAAGAGCTTCCATCATTTTATGCAAAACGAACACTACTCAACGAAATCATTTTACCAGAAGATATTGCAAATGCATGCTTTGCGATTGTTGGAGGATTATTGAATAAATCAACTGGAAATGTGATCAACGTAGATGGAGGTGTTGCTGCAGGCTTTGTTAGATAATAAAATAAACATCATGGAACGTATTTGTTTTAAAATGAAACTAATTCCAGGTAATACTGATGAATACAAACGCAGACATGATGAAATATGGCCTGAACTTAGCTCATTGCTAAAATCAAATGGCATTTCAGACTATTCTATTTTTCTAGATGAAAACAATAATGAACTTGTGGGCTTCCTAAAAATCATAGATAAAACAAAAATGGAAGAATTGCCATCCAATCCAATAATGAAAAAATGGTGGAGTTTTATGCAGGATATTATGGAAACCAATGCAGATCACTCTCCTACTAGTATCCCTCTAAAAGAAGTCTTTCATTTGCCTTAAACACTGAATATGCGCATCGATCAGTCAGTCATAAACGAACACAATCAACAATACATATCCAAACATAAAGAATCGTATGGGTATGCAGCTTCACAAATAAACAATACTGAAGCTATTCTTGAAAAATTGATAGCGTTCCAAATAGCCATTCCAAGTTGGGCATTAGGAACTGGTGGAACACGGTTTGGGCGTTTCTCAGGTGGCGGTGAACCAAGAAGCCTTGAAGAAAAGATAGCAGATGTTGGTCTACTCCATGCACTCAACAAATCAAGTGGATCCATATCCCTTCATATTCCATGGGATATTCCAACAGACTATGCCTCCATAAAATCGTTAGCCTCTGCATACGGCATTTCATTTGATGCCGTCAACTCTAATACCTTTCAAGATCAACCGCAACAGGCACTAAGTTATAAATTTGGCTCATTACAACATGTAGATAAAGAAGTACGAAAGCAAGCCATAGAACACAATATTGAAGTTATCAAACACGGCGTAGCGCTTGGATCTAAGGCTTTATCTGTTTGGCTTTCTGATGGCTCATGTTTTCCGGGCCAACTGAATTTTAGTAAAGCGTTCAAGAACACGTTAGAAAGCTTAGAGGAAATTTATGCTGCCCTACCTTCAGATTGGAAAATGTATATTGAATATAAAGCCTTTGAACCCAACTTTTATTCTACTACAGTTGGCGACTGGGGACAATCCTATCTCTTTACGAGTAAACTTGGTGATAAAGCAAAAACATTAGTTGATCTTGGACACCATCTTCCTAATGCGAATATCGAACAGATTGTTTCATTATTGATGATGGAAAATAAACTAGCTGGTTTTCATTTTAATGATTCTAAATATGGAGATGACGACCTTACTGCAGGTAGTATTAATCCATATCAGTTGTTTTTGATATTTAATGAACTTGTTCAAGGCATGAATGATCATAACATGAGCCATGCAACGGATTTAAGTTGGATGATTGATGCATCACATAATGTGAAAGATCCTTTAGAAGATTTAATGCAATCAGTAGAGGCTATTAAAATAGCCTATGCACAAGCTTTACTTATCGATGCAGAAATGCTTAAATCTGCTCAGCAGAAAAATGATGTCGCAATGGCACAGGAGATTTTACAAAATGCATTCAGGACTGACGTTAGACCCTTGCTGAGAGAAGCTAGAATTCGCTCAGGTGCCTCAATAAATCCAATAGAATTATTTAGAAAAGCAAAATTGAGGGATTTACTTATATCTGAACGTGGAACAAATACAATCGCTACAGGACTATGACAAAGGAAAATTCCATATTGATTTTTGATATTGGAAAAACGAATAAAAAAGCCATCGTATTTGATAGTAAACTCGAAGTAATACATGAAGAGTCGACTACTTTTTCAGAATTAGTAGACGAAGATGATTTTCCATGTGATGATATTCATGGCATTACTAGATGGATAAAAGAAACAGCAGAACGTTTAATACTAGACGATAAATTCAATATCAACTCAATTAATTTTTCTGGATATGGTGCAAGCTTTGTTCACCTAGATGCCGAGTTGAAATTAATTCCACCTATTTACAATTACCTTAAGCCATTTTCAGACAAACTAAAAGATAAATTTTTTTCAGCGCATAGCCCGATGGAAAAAATTCTAGTTGAAACAGCAGGCCCATTTTTAGGTTCGCTAAATTCTGGATTACTTTTATATGCGATCAAGGAAACAAAACCTGATCTCTACAAGAGAATAAAATACTCATTACATTTACCTCAATACTTATCTTTTATTTTCACAGGTAAGGTTTTCTCAGACATCACTAGTATTGGCTGTCACACTATGTTATGGAACTTCCCCGAAAATCAATATCATCAATGGGTGAGAGAAGAGGGGATTGATCAAAAACTAGCTCCTATTGAAAATAATGCTACTACCATTGACATTGAAATACAGCATAAAAAAATAGAAGTTGGTATCGGCATTCATGATAGTTCTGCTGCACTAATTCCATATACCGAAACTGAGCGGGAACCATTTGCACTTATTTCCACAGGAACCTGGTGCATTACACTCAATCCATTCAATCAACATCCCTTAACGAAATCAGAACTAGAGAGTGCCAGCCTTTGTTATATTCAACATAATGGAAAACAAGTAAAAGCCGCGCAATTATTTGCAGGCCACATACATGAAGAAGGTGCTAAAAAAATTGCTACCTATTTTAATACTGATCATGTATTTTACAAAAAGATTAAACTAGATGAAAATATATTCAATTCAACAAATGAATTGAAGGCAAGCCTAATTATACAGAAAAACGCATCAAACTTCAAAGAATCAGCTTTTTTATCTACTGAGATGACTATATTCAATGATGAGATTGAAGCGTATCATTATTTAATCGCAGAAATCATTCAACAACAAAAATTTTCTTCATCCCTAGTGATTAATAATACCAATATTAAAAAAATATGCGTTGATGGTGGATTTGGGAAAAACGAATTATACATGAAACTATTAGCAAAAGCATTCCCGTCATATAATGTTGTTGCAGCTTCTGTGCCTCAAGCAAGTAGTATTGGAGCAGCTATGGTTATGGGAAAAACAAAATAAATTATTGAATTATTTTATTAAAAATGTAACACTATGCTAAACTCATTAAAAAACAAAACAGCCATTGTTACAGGTGCGGGGCAAGGAATTGGACTAGAAATTTGCAGAGAACTTGCTAGAGCTGGAGCATTTGTATTACTTAATGATATTGACGAGAAATTGTGCAATGATGCAGCACATAAAATTGCTGAAGAGCATGGAGTTTGTATCTCTATGCCTGGAGATTCGAGTAACAAGGAATTTATTCAGCAGATGGTGGATACAGCTGTTGAAAAATTCGGACAATTACATAGTGTAATTGCCAATGCCGGTATCACATTATTTGGCGACTTTTTCACTTATTCCGAAGAATCATTTTATAGAGTAATGCAAGTTAATCTAGGAGGCACCTTTTTTCTTGCACAATGTGCCGCCAATCAAATGAGAAAACAACAAACAGGTGGATCTATATTGCTTACATCCTCTGTTACAGGACATCAGGCTCACAAAAACTTAGCAGCATATGGAATGAGTAAAGCTGCAATAGAAATGTTGGCAAAAAATTTGGTCTCTGAAATTTCCGAATTTGGTATCAACATCAATACCATCGCACCAGGAGCAACCCTAACTGAACGCACATTAGAAGACCCTGAATACATAAAGACCTGGTCGAGGATAACGCCGATGGGAAGACCCGCTAGTGTTTCCGATATCGCTAGCGCAGCCTTATTTTTAATTTCAGATGAAGCCCGTCATATTACTGGGCAATCATTGATTATTGATGGAGGATGGACAGCAATGAGCACCTCACCATATTGAGCCGATTATTCTGTCATAGCCTATAATATTATTTAAAGCAAATAAGGTCCAATTTTCAATCGAACAGCATCCTCAGAGAATTAAACTTCGTTTTAATGTAATTCATGACATTTCAATTATATTTATATCAAATTGATTGTTATGAAACAGATATCTATTCTACTTTTTTTGCTATCCGTTGGAGTATGCCTTAATGCGCAGAAACAAAACAATGGTATTGAAAATAACTTAGGAAATATTTTCCGTCTATCTAATGCAAAAACCAGATCTATTAGCCCTGAGAATTTGAATGGAGAAAAAGGTAAAGGAGGCATGGCCACTACTGGTACTGGGGCAAATGCATCTCGTGACCTTGGTCAAGGCTGGAAAGTCAATCCATGTGTTGTGATTAAAGCAAAAACAACTTATACTGTAGCTGAAATAGATAGTGCTGGTTCAATCCAACATATTTGGATGACTCCGACTGGAAATTGGCGTTATTCGATACTTCGTTTTTATTGGGATGATGAAACCACCCCTTCAGTTGAAGTACCGGTAGGTGATTTTTTTGGAATGGGCTGGGGAAAATATGCACCCCTTAATTCACTACCCGTTACAGTTAATCCTGGAAGTGCATTCAATTGTTATTGGCCAATGCCTTTTAGAAAAAAGTGCAAGATCACTATGGAAAATATAGATGAAAAAGACATGATTTTATTTTATCAAGTTGATTATGTGTTGACCGATGTGCCTTCTGATGCTGCTTATTTTCATGCACAATTCAGGCGCGTAAACCCATCACCCTATAAACAAGATGTTGTATTGGTGGATGAAATTAAAGGAAAGGGACAATATGTTGGAGCGTATATAGCTTGGGGTGTTCATAATAATGGATGGTGGGGTGAAGGTGAAATTAAATTCTTCATGGATGATGATGGAAAATATCCTACTATCTGTGGAACTGGAACAGAAGACTATTTTTGCGGATCCTATGATTTTGATACAAAGAAGAAAAATGATGCAGGTGTAGAGAGAACAGAGTATACAGAATTTTCAACAGCCTATGCAGGACTTCATCAGGTAATCAGAGGCGATGGGCATTATGATGTCAGCCAACGTTTTGGATTATACCGTTGGCATATTACAGACCCTATTCGATTTGAAAAAAACCTAAAAGTTACTATCCAAGCCTTAGGGTGGAGAGGTGAAGGTCGATATCTTCCATTACAAGATGATATTGCGTCAACCGTGTTTTGGTATCAAACACCAGGACATACTCCATTCCCTAAATTACCATCCAAGGATTTGCTTGAAGTGAATTAACTTTGACATTAATTGGCCTCGTAGTACAATGGATAGTATAAGAGCCTCCGAAGCTCCTGATCCCGGTTCGATTCCAGGCGAGGCTACATATTCTAAAAATAGCCTTTTAGTATAATTCCAACCCCAATACCCCGGTTCCCTGCCTGCCGGCAGGCAGGGATTCCAGGCGAGGCTACATATCGCTTTTCTATGTTCTATGCCTATGTTATAAAAAGCATTGACCACAATTACTACTACAAAGGGCACTGCGAAGACATTGAAAAAAGGCTAGCACAACATAACAATGGTTTTACAAAATCCATCAAACCATACTTACCTTTCAAGCTAGTCTACTTTGAAGCATTTACAAATCGTGAAGATGCAATCAAAAGAGAAAAATACATCAAGTCGTCAGCTGGAAGAAAATTCCTTAAAGTAAAGCTGACAGCAAATTAAATCACCTACTTAAAAAAATCAATCAGACTTAAAGCTTCAAGCCGTTGTTTCAATATAGAAAATGATTCACTTCCAATGAAGATATAATTGGAATTAACAAATGCGACTGATTCAGTTTGTTGAGGACCTAACAATGAAATTTTTCTCTTGTTACCACGGAGAATATTATTGCCTTTAAAATCGTATAATAAATACATAAATCGTTCCCCTAAAAATGAATACCCTGTAAGTACAATTCGTTGTGTGACTAAATCAACATCAGCGCCTGTAATTAATCCACCAACATCCATACTATCTCTTCGAAAAGCAACTTGAGTACCCTCTTCTTTACTTAACTCATACAAAACCGTCTTATTCCCCTTCCACTGCTTTGTAAATAAGTATAACTTTTCGTTGTATGAAATCATTGCTTCACAATCCCAATCTGTACTATTTGCAGGAAGAACAACTGGACTTATAGGCTGATCTTCATAAGTGAATTGGATTATAGTAGGCTTAACTACATTATTGTCGATTTTATTAAGCAGATCTGATTTTGAAATCTTATAGATGATGAATTTAGGTCTAGCGCCGTTAAAATTATTTCCAAAGTCACCAACATAAAGATATGATTCATCTTGTGCTATATCTTCCCAATCTAAATTATAAGCATCTTGTATCTTGACTGATCGAACAATTGAATTAGTTAAGGTATCCATTGCATAAAGCACCGGGAGACCGCCACTATCATTTATTTGCCATAGTAGATTATCCCAAAATATCATACCAGAATTTTCTGCTAATGAAGTAGGTTGAATACATTTTAAAATAGGCATAATAGAAATAGGAGCATACCGACATGATCCATTGCTTACAATTGCTTTAGCATCGTAATTAATAGCTGCCTTATCAGTACATCCTTCAACTTGCGCATGAGGAACTAAAGATGCTAAAAGTAAAAAGGTTATAATACTATAAAATCTATATGCCATATCCCTAATAATTTATTCTGACAACGGTATCCATATCCAATAAATAAGAAGAAATTTAATTCACAACATGTAAAGGCTGACCCTGTATAAAGGATTCTAAAATGAATAACATGCGTGAACAAATTCGTTCTCTTGCCTCTTTACTTATCCATGCAATATGCGGGGTTATTATAGCATTTGGTAGGCCAACCAATGGATGTTCTGGTGGAGGTGGCTCTTTATCTAATACATCCAACAAGGCTGTAGCTATTTTATGCTGCACTAAAGCATCTCTCAATGCAAGATTATCAATCAAGCCTCCCCTAGATGTATTAATTAAAATAGCATCTGATTTCATATGACTGAGGAAAGTTGAATTAATAATTTTATCTGTGTGATTAGTCAATGGACAATGCAAGCTAATCACATCCGATGTCTGAGCCAATGTATGTAAGTCCATGAAATGCCTATTCGCTATATTTAAATCGCGTGTATGATGATAATTAATAATCATACCCATACTCTCTGCCATACTAGCAAAACACGATCCGATATTACCCATACCTATAATACCTACTGTCTTTCCATGCAATTCAGTAATACGCGTTAAGGTATAACACCAATCTTTATTTGTAGACCAAGACCCAATTCGTACAGAGTGTTCATGAACATCAACATGGTTGGTATAATGCAACAACATCGCCATAGCATGTTGTGCAACGGAATATGTTCCATAGTTAGGAACATTTGAAACCTGAATCCCTTTCTCTTTACATACTTTTACATCTACACAATTATAGCCGGTAGCAGAAACCATTACGAGCTTCAATCGTTTGAAGTAATCAAGCTCTTCTATTCCCAATACACACTTGTTTGTAATGATTACTTCAACATCTTGATCAAGTGTAAATAGCTCATCTTTACTTGTTCGATCACGAAAAATAACTTCTCCTAAATCAGAAAATAATGCACGTGAAAGGTCATCTTGAAAAAGAGTAAACCCATCAAGTATTAAAATCTTCATATCTGCTTTTTCAAGGATGGATGAATTAATTTATTTCACTTAACACATTGTTTATTTCAGACAACTCGCCTTCTGTAAATGCAGTGTTCTGAAGCGCATTACATGCATCATGAATATGAGAAACCTTACTTGCACCAATCAAAACAGACGTGACACGAGCATCTTTTAATAGCCACGCAATAGCCATTTCTACTAGCTTTTGTCCCCGGCTTAGGGCAATATCATTGAGCTTTTTGATGCTAGATACTTTCTCTTTTGTTATGAGATCTGGACTCAATGAAGGATTTCTACTTGCACGAGATTCAGCAGGAATGCCATTTAAGTATTTATCTGTGAGTAGTCCTTGAGCAAGTGGTGAAAATGCAATGCATCCAACCATGTTTTGGCCTAATACATCCAACAAACCTTCCTCAGGTGTTCTAACCAACATTGAATACTTTGGTTGGTGGATAAGGCATGTTGTACCTAACTTTCTTAAGATATCAAATGCTTCTTGCGCTTGTTCAGGTGGATAGTTTGACAAACCAACATATAATGCCTTTCCCTGACGAACTATCAAATCTAATGCGGTCATGGTTTCTTCAAGCGGTGTATTCGGATCAGGACGATGATGATAAAATATATCAACATAATCAAGCTGCATGCGTTTCAAACTTTGATCAAGACTTGAAACAAGGTATTTCTTACTACCCCAATCACCATAAGGACCATCCCACATGGTATAACCAGCCTTGGTTGAAATAATCATCTCATCACGATAAGCTCCAAATCCTTTTTGCAAAATATCTCCAAAATTAGACTCTGCACTTCCTGGAGGAGGACCATAGTTATTGGCTAAGTCGAAATGTGTGATACCTAAATCAAATGCCGTATACAGTATATTTTCATAAGTAGAACGAAGATCTACATGTCCAAAATTTTGCCAAAGTCCAAGTGAAATAGCTGGCAAAACCAAACCGCTATTTCCACACCTACGGTAAGGCATCTTACTATATCGAGCTGAATCTGCTTTGTATTCCATATCTATTTATATTAAACTTTAAAGTGGAAAGGTATTTCAAGATTTTTAATTCCAGGATTCCTCTAAAACAATTCTCCTAAATTAACTGCAAAACCTCTCGATCCATCCCTTCCGAATCCATAATCGATACAGATATTTGCGCCTGAGTACTTATTTAATTTAATGCGCAAGCCAAGTCCATAGCCAGGAATGAACCTCTGATATCCTCTAGAAATATGCTCAGAAAATGTTTGACCATTGACAAACACTACACCACCAATGAGTCCATTTGAACTAATTTGAAATCGATATTCCGATTCAAGGTAAATCATATTTTGCGCCCTATATCTCCCTTGGATATACCCTCTCCCCGAATTATACGAGTCATCCCAACCTGTACTAGGCAACATAAGATATGGTGGTTTACCTCCAAGCGTAAACCAATTATGACTCCAAAGCGCAAGTATGTTTTTTGAATTGGAAGACGGATGCAGGTATTTTCTAAATTCCAACTGAAGCGACTGCCAATTGTTATCACTTCCAAATGTCTTTATGCTAGGTCTGTAGGTAATGTTTGCTTGTAATCCATTTTGCGGATTAATTGTATTAATCCTAGAATCGTATAACAATTTAAGTACAGGACCAGAAGCAGTAACTGCTTTTTGAAATCCATAAGACTGAAAAGAGGTAACACTATTTGCTGGAGGATCAACTTCATTTATATTCCATAAACGATCATAATAATAACCAAGTCCAGCATAAAAATTTGGTGCGAAAGACTTCAACACAGTTTGATGCAATTTAATACCATGATAATCGACTAGATAACCACTCGATTCCTTAGCCTCTGAACCAAGATCAAATAACTTTGATGGATATTTGATGTAGCGCCAATCTAGGAGTATATTAAACTTATTTTTGTTTGTCCAAATATTAGCTTGAAAAGGGAGCATCAACTGTTTATATTGTGAATAGGTGATGTTTGTGGCAATGCTTGACACCTTTTTTTCCGTTGAATAATTTTTGCTTGTATAGAAGGCTAGATTAGCGGTAACTAATCCAGCCCATCCTGTATGCATGGCATAGCCAGCAGCAGGCACAGCAGAAAACTGAGCTTTCTCTGGATTTTTGGTTGATATTTTCTTTGGATGAATAAATTCTCCAATGACTTCAAGTAAATCTTTCTGTGCATGCACAGCCTGAATTTTACTCGAATCATGGAAAGGCAAATTAGCTTTCTTAGAATGATCAATCTGTTGAGCATTGATCGACAAACTACTTAGAGCGAAAATCCAAAACAGGACATAATTTATTATTTTCAACTACTGATTATTAATGAGTTATTACCTGTTGTAAATATCCAACATAGTAATGTATAATCTATGCAAATAATTGATTTCTGTCAATTTTAACACAGATTCTCAAATCACTACGCTAATATACTCAGAGCTTCACCACTTGACCTGTTCGCACACTTTCATCACATGCAAATGCAATGCGTAAACTATTCACTGCATCTTCAACATGATCGGTAAGATCGATGTCTTCAAGAATAGCTTTCATGAAGTATTTTTGTTCTCTATTGCACAGCTCTTGATGATCTGGCTCGTCAGTTAGGTCTATCCATTCATCAGGTTTCGTAAATGCATTCTTTTCATTCAGATCAGCATGATGCAATCGTAACGATTCTGTTTTTGTGTGGGCTTCAATAGAAGATGATTTACCAGCACCTCCTGCATCTTTAGCGACAATAGATACGCAACCTTTTGGACCAATTACGTCTTTCACAAAGAAAGCAGTCTCACTAATCATTGGTCCCCACCCTGCTTCATACCAACCTACTGAACCATCTTCAAAACGAATTTGAAGTTGCCCATAATTATAATTCCCAGCTGGAATTTCTTCTGTAAGACGTGCACCTATGGCACTTACCTGAATGGGCTTTGATCTTACCATTTGGCACATCACATCAATATAATGTACACCACAGTCTACTATTGGACTAAGGCTATTCATAAGATTACGATGCACATCCCACATATACCCTTGACTCTGTTGATTCAGGTTCATTCTCATCACCAATGGTTTACCAAGCTGATGAGATAGTTCAATAAATTTTATCCAAGAAGGATGATGCCTTAAGATATAGCCTATTACTAATTTTTTGCCTGCTTTTTTGGCTGCAGCAGCAACCCGTTCTGCTCCTGCCACAGAATCTGCAATCGGCTTTTCCATAAAAACATGACATCCTTTTTCAAATGCCATGATGGCAAACTGCTCATGCGTGTCGGGATATGTCGAGATGCACACAGCATCTGGAGCCGTTTTCTCAAGGGCTTCCCTAAAATCACTAAAAAGAGGATAGCCTCCTCCTAATTTTTCGTTCAGCACTTCCTTACTTTTTCCAGTAGAAACAATACCACATATCTCAGCATTATCCATTTTGCTGTATGCAATAGCATGAGAAGCGCCCATATTTCCACAGCCCAAAACAAGAATACGCAGTTTTTTACCTGAAGTCATTATATAAATTTTAGAAGATTCTTTATTGTGTCTAAAGTAAACATTAAATAAATATATTCAAGTTGATCTTTAATCTTTTTAAATATTATCCTTATAAAATTTTAGTTGAATCAAAATGAAAAAAAACTATAAAGCGCTCATCAGAAAGTATAAATGTTGATACCAAAGTCTAACAATATGACCTTAATGATTGGATCTAGCAAAACATGCTTAGCTCGAAAAGACTAATCAAATTTCCTCAAAGTATAGCGAAAAATTTCAATGTTGAAAAACCAAACAAACAGGCATAGAAACGTTAATGTCTTTATGCAGATCCATCAGCTTACCTGTATAATCATCAAATGAAAACACTTGAACTCTGCTTTCAGTTTGACTAGCTACAAACACTAATTTGCCACTTGGATCAAAGGTGAAGTTTCTCGGCATCTTCGCAACAGGCTGATGATTATGTGCTTCTAACCTGCCATCAGGAAGTATTTTAAACACTGCAATATCATCACTTGTAATCCGATTTGAGACCAAAAGCCATTTGCCATTGGGAGAAATATGAATATCAGCACTTGCTTTGTCATCCTTTACCTTAGATGTATCGGTTACGATGGTTTGTACATTTGTTAATTTATCTCCTACTACCTGATATACATCAACTAATCCTTTTAATTCTGAAACCAAATACATTCGTGCTCCCGATTTATCAAACACCAGGTGTCTTGGGCCATTACCAGCATTGATTTTTATTTTCTTATACGTCACACTCACTGTACCATCTTTGTTGACTTTATGCTGATAGATATTATCTGTACCCAAATCTGTAACATATAAAAATTGTTCATCTGGCGATAGCACGACATTATGAGCATGTGGCTCCATTTGCCTTGATTTATTGATACTTGAACCCGAATAGACAATGTGCTGACTAATAGGCAATAATTCTCCGTCCTTTGTTTTGAATACACTTAAACTACCCCCTGTATAATTAGCTGTATACACAGTTTGACTAGTTTTTCTATATGTCACAAAGCATGGTGCTGCACCTATTGTAGATGAAGAATTCATGAAAGTATATTGATTCATTGAATTTTTATGATACGCACTAATTTTTGAATCCCCCCCATTTTCTTCTGAAACAGCATACATGTATTCTCCAGTTGGAGTTACAGTCAAATACGATGCATTCTTATTTTTAAGCTGATAGATTGGACTTGAAGCGCCAGTAGTACCATTCACGTCGTATACTTCAATGCCTGGATTTCCATTTGCTGTATAAGAACCAACGATGAGTTTATAATGAGTAGTATCAGTTGTTAGAGTAGCAAAAAATGCATGAATAGAAATCAAGATGAATGAAATCATAAAAATAATTTAAGAGCACTAAGTTAATCTTAATTTTTGTTTGATTATGAAGAAGGTCTGTGTACTAAATACCTTTGGGCTATTTCATGCTTTTAATCCATTCACTGATCAATACAACACCTTCGGCATGAATTAACTTCCTTCCTAGCTCAGGCATCATTACTCCCGGATCAGTTGATGCCATTCGATACCAAAGTATACTTTGACTTGGAACTCCAGGTTGGATATCAACTTTTAAATCGCCAGATCCACGACCTGCAGCAATAGGTGTTTTGTAAAACCCATATGCAGTTGAATCCGTTGTTTTCCAATCTAAATAAAGTCCGGATGTCTGGGCCTGTCCAGATTTATTATGACAATGAGCACAATTTATATCAAGATAAGCATGTGCCCTATCCTGGATAGATTGAGTTAGATCTGTATAATTAACCAAATGTGGGATACTTGATTTATTTTTCGGTAGTCCAGTTAATATACCTTCCTTCTCCCACTTCATGAGCTGATTTTCGTTCACTCCTTCGTAATCGTGATCTCCATTTAACTGACGAGCTGAGGGACCAATGGGAGTCATGATACCATTTCGTTCATGACAACTTTTACATTGATTCATATTGGGAACGGTGTAGTCAAATTTTATAATCTTCCCATTCATATCACGAAAGCTTACGGGTGTATTCCCGCCAGTAACTTCTAGTCTTGCATCCGCTTGATCATCATTCCACATATAGGGTAAGGAAATCCATCCTTGGGGTTCATGAAGCAATACCCTCGTTTCAATTAGACGCCTGCCTTTTGAGGGATTTCTTTCGTCAGTATAATAAAAAAATGTTTTAATAATTGCTGTACCAACAGGAAATTGCAAAACGGAATCCGCGTTATAAGACACTTGAGTACCACTAGGAATTTTTACAAATCGAAGCTTATGTGCGTAATCTGAAAAAAGGGGTGAATTTAATTGATATGGTAAGACATGCTCTGAAGGAGCTTGATCTTTTATATTTCCTACGAAAAATCCGTAGTCGGATAATTTTTCATGATAAGAAATAGAAGATTCATTTTGTATAGAGGTTAGTGACAGATTAACCATCATCACAAGGACAAAAAAGATTAAAATAGACGACTTTCGAATGTTGAATTTATTTATGCCCATTGTTTAGCCAATTGCTTATTTCCACTATACAATCATATTTACTTGCATCACGAGAAACATTTTTAAAATCATGCGCTGCATCAATGTTTGCAAATGATTGATCTTTATTATTACGAATACAAATCCTATTAGCCGAACCATACAATCCGCTTGAGTCGACTAAGCTAGGGTTAAGGATACCGTCGTATACTATAAAAGGAACATCCTTTCCGAATTTGAGCTTGAAGCGATACAACTGTCCAAATCGCCCTTCCATTGGCACTTTTGCATGTTTTCGTTCAAATATATTTTCGTGAATACTTATAGCTGTTGGATATGGGTTATATAACGTATCCTTAATTTCATTTTCTGTCATAAAATAACTTATGATTCCAATACCCATCGTTGTATTATTTATGATATCGTTTTCATATATATCAACATGATTTGTTGCTAAAATAAGAACTCCAGTTCCTTTAGGAACTTTTGCAACTATATTTCCTTTGGGTGCAAAATTTGCAAAATTATTTTCTTTAATGCTATTGTGATGCACTTTTACAAATCCGCCTTGTTTTTGAACAAGGTCAGGCAAGTCAAATACTAATATACCCCCTGTATTTTCGGTAGCTGTATTATTGTATACTTCTGCATAGAGTGAGTTTTCAATTTCAATTCCTGCCACATTGTGATATGCGGTTGAATTTTTAACAACAATATATTTTGATTGCCCTACATAAATTCCTGCATCAGAAGCTCCGATGGCTATACAACTATCGATTTCTACTCCTTCACATTGAACAGGATATAATGCATACCCGCCATTGGACTTTGTTGGTTTACCTGTCCACTCCGCCTTAACACGTCTAAAGGTGATCCCTTTTACATGCATCGCCTTGATTAAATCACCTTTTGAATCTTGCACAGTCAAGTCTTCTAGAATGATGTTTTCACAATTAGTGATCTTAATTCCTTCTGCACCTGATTGTTGATTTTTGAAGGATAAAATTGTTTTATCTATTCCTTTGCCCCTAATGGTGATATTTTTCTTTCCATCAATTGACAGACTTTTTGAGATGGTAAAATTTCCTTCTTCTATATCAACAACAGATCCGTCATCAGATAAAATAAAATCCGTTTGAATTTTTTTTTCAATTGCAGCCTGTGCAGTTAAATATTCAGCATGACAGACTAAGACAAAAATGACAAGAAATAGTTTTCTCATGGAGAATTATGATTTAACAAGAAATTGTTATTATAAATATGCTTAAATCATATTCCCAAAAAGCCTTGAACACATTTAAGCATACGATATAGTTGCGCTTTACTATTAGCGCTGTAATTTATTAAATATTTACGAAGATTAGGCTGAAATGTGGAACTGACAAAAGAGAAAATCAAAAACTACTTGTACACTCTTATATAATCCACTTCCATAGTTGCGCCCGTAAGATTTGAATCAACGGCTCCACCAAATCCGCCACCTACTGCTAGATTAACAAGAAAGAAAAAATTTTTATTGAAAGGAATATCGGTCGAGTTGGCAACTGTATGAAATAACGTATCATCAACGTAAAATTTGAGAGACTCACTAGACCATTCTAGTTTATACTCATGAAACTCAGTAGTTGCATTAGATATCTTCATTGTAGAACCTACCGGATTACCGCCAGAACGTCCTGGATAATGAACCGTTCCATAAATAGTATTTAAATCACGCCCTAAATGTTCCATGATATCAATTTCACCACATGCAGGCCATCCTAATGCATCAATATCTGAACCCATCATCCAAATGGCTGGCCAGGTCCCTATACCCATAGGCATTTTTGCCCTAATTTCAACTGTACCATATTTAAATTCGAATTTACCTTTAGAAATTAGTCTTGCTGAAGTAAAATTTCGCCCTTCGTAATTTTCTTTGATTGCACTTATACTAAGGATGCCATTTTTAACAAAGGCATTCTTAGATTCATTTGTATAATATTCTAACTCTTGATTTCCCCATCCGTCTGGACCATTGCCGATTTCATAACTCCATTTTGAAGAATCAGGACGACCTGATACATTAAACTCATCCGACCAATATAGTTTAAGCTTCTTTCCATAATCAATATTGAAAGCAGAAAGACTCTCATACTTTTTATAACTCGAAAGAATGCTACTAAGAAAAATAAAGAATAAAAAAGTAAAAAAATATTTCATATACAAAATATTGCAGCTGAATTAGAAAAATGAATAGTAAAGACCTAGAGTTTGAGAGATCAAAAATAAAGATT
>CAJBBV010000191.1 GCA_903951405.1 uncultured bacterium | reverse complement strand
CCCTAAACCTCATTTACCCCTTCAACCTCTTCAACTCTTTCAACCTTCCTAAACCTCCCTAAACCTTCCTAAACCTATTATTCCTTGCGTCTCGCCATCATCACCACCCACCCCATTCAATACAACGCACCGCTGTTTAGGAATTTAGGGAAGTATGGGAATATTGACCTTAAGGTTTTTTATACATGGGGACAAAGCAAGGACGCTATTTATGATCCCGGATTTGGGATTCTGCGTAGCTGGGATCTAGACCTGCTAGAGGGCTATGAACATGAGTTTGTTGACAATACATCAACCGATCCAGGCTCTCATCATTATCGAGGTATAGTTAATCCAGGCATAATCAAGTTGATTAATGAATATTCTCCCGATGCTATGTTAGTCTATGGGTGGAAATTTAACAGTCATCTTTCGATACTAAGATATTATCATGGAAAGCTGCCTATATTATTTAGAGGGGATTCTACATTACTTGATGAGTCAAAAAAATTTTCAATTAAAACGTTTTTTCGGATTGCACTGTTGAAATGGATATACAAGCATATTGATTTTGCATTAAGTCCAGGCACCTCGTCTGATGCCTATTTCACACGATGTGGATTGAGATCAAATCAAATTATTCGAGCTCCTCATGCCATAGACAACGAACTGTTTTCGGCAGGACATGTAGAGAAGCAACATGAAGCAATTGAATGGCGAAGACAACTCGGAATTGCAGATGATCATAAAGTGTTTCTCTTTGCTGGCAAATTAGAACCCAAAAAAAATCCAGCCCTTTTAATCAACGCTTTCATTGAACTTTATAAACTTCGAAAAGACATTCACTTAATTATCGTTGGAAATGGAATACTGGAAGATGAACTGAAGAAACAAACTTCTGCTTTTCTCAACCTCCCTAAACCTTCCTCAACCTCCCTAAACCCCAACATACCTTCGCAAACCTCCCTCATCACTTTCCTCCCCTTCCAAAACCAATCCGCCATGCCTGTAGTCTACCGTCTTGGGAATGTATTTGTTCTGCCTTCAGCCGGACCAAATGAAACATGGGGATTATCAATAAATGAAGCCATGGCATCTGGAAAACCGGTGCTAGTTTCCAATCGATGTGGTGGGGCAGTCGATTTAGTTGTCGAAGGTGAAAATGGGTATGTCTTTCAATCCGGAAATCAACGAGATTTAGTAGAGAAAATGAACTTGATGTTAAATCACGACCTTGATAAAATGGGAGAGGCCTCGAAAGAGAAGATTCATAACTTCACCTACAATCATTTTTTGAATGCACTAATTTCTGTATTGAATAAAAAAGCAAAACGTAGTTCATGATTGTAGTTGACATTTTAATAGGCAAAAGCTAGTATTAACATGAAATTAAAATACGCATTTAGCTTCTCCTTTATTTTTTTATTTTTCCTTTCCCTGGCTTCAGAGTCATATGAATTGATTTCGATTACATTAGTATGTCTTATTATATTATCAATTCTGTATAAACTAGGCAGTGGTATAATCACTCTTGAAGGTATTTCACTGTTCTATGCATTTACTTGCTTAATTATGCCCATTGTAGGCTATAATTTCTATACCCAAGACTATTTTATGTCTAGGTTATTTAAAAAATACATGCAGGTGCCCGAGTCGGTATATTTTGGGTATGCCTTACCTGCATTGATTTTATTTACAACTATTCTTACGTTTCCTTATTTGGGTAAAAAGGTAAATGACAGCGGTGAATCACTTTACAACCACATTGATCGAATAAAGAGCTATTTAAAAAGTCACAAAAAAGTGGGTGCATTGATCATGTTGGTAGGGTCATTGGAATTAGTGTTCGGAGGAATATTCCCACAGAGTTTTCGTTTCTTTTTTGATATCTTTTTCTTTTCAGCCTTTGCTGGATTGCTAATGATTTATCTTTCAGACAACACCAAGTATAAGCTTGTATTAATCCCTGCATTTTTAAGCCTTGTTTTGTATAAGGCCCTTCAGTCATCTATGTTTACGGTGGTGGCCTACATGACCATTGCCATCTCATCCTTTTTCTTCATCGGAAACAAAACGGGGTTCATAAAAAAGATTGTCATATTTTTTTTAGGTTGTTTTTTTATACTGGTTCTACAAAATACCAAAATGGCCTACCGAAAAATAGTTCGTGTAGGAACTGGAACAGCGCAGGTAAGTGATTTTATTTCTATTGCTCAGCAACAATTTTTAAGTCCAACTAATTTTTTTCAAGTCAAGGAATTTTATCCATTGTATGTGCGATTTAATCAGGGGTATAATGTCTCGGTTGTGATGAAACGCATTCCTGCTGCAGTGCCGTTTGATGAAGGAGATATGGTGAAGAAAAGTTTGTTGGCGTCCATAACGCCACGATTTTTATGGCCTGACAAACCCATGGCCGGTGGTCATTTTAATATGAAATATTATGCTGGAATTACCATCAAAAATTTTTCCACCAATGTCGGTCCACTTGGGGAAGCCTATGGCGCATTTGGGGTGTTGGGTGGAACAGTAATGATGGGATTGATTGCCTTATTTATTCGCTTTGCGTACTACCGAATTTGGCGGATTG
>CAJBBV010000190.1 GCA_903951405.1 uncultured bacterium | reverse complement strand
GCAGGCCCAGATGGTGGGGATGGCGGCAGAGGAGGCCATATTATTTTAAAAGGAAACAAACACCTGTGGACCCTACTACACCTTCGCTACTATAAAAATGTGTTAGCTGAAGATGGTCAGCATGGCAACAAGAATAATATGACAGGCCGTGATGGGAAAGACATTATAATAGAAGTTCCATTAGGGACCATTGCACGCAATGAAGAAAATGAGCTTGTGGAAGGTGAAATCTTAGAAGATGGACAAGAATTTATTTGGATAAAGGGTGGACGAGGAGGATTAGGAAATAAGAATTTTGCCACCCCGACCAACCAAGCACCAGAATACGCACAACCTGGGGAAGATGGTTTAGAAGGATGGAAAGTACTAGAATTAAAAGTCCTAGCAGACGTTGGACTAGTTGGATTTCCAAATGCTGGAAAATCAACACTTTTATCATCCATTACCGCAGCAAGACCAAAGATAGCAGACTATGCATTTACAACCATTACTCCGCAACTTGGAATGGTTGAATATAGAGAAGGTCGTTCATTTTGTATTGCAGACCTTCCCGGAATTATCGAAGGCGCTGCCGAAGGCCGTGGTTTGGGCCATCGATTTTTAAGGCATATTGAGCGAAACCCCATTTTGCTTTTTCTAATACCGGCAGATAGCAAAGACCATAAAAATGAATTAGCAATCCTATTCAGCGAATTGGAACAATACAACCCAGAACTGTTGGATAAAAAATTCATCATCGCAGTTAGTAAAAGTGATATGCTTGATGATGAACTAAAAGAGGCTATTACAAAGGAACTTCCTAAAAACATTCCACATATTTTTATCTCGTCAGTTTCTGGTGCGGGGCTTCAGAAGTTGAAAGACATGCTCTGGAAAGAGTTACAGCCAGAATAAGCATAACCAATTAGGAAATTCAATGCCTTTACTAGAACATCTTGATGCCTTCTAACATACTTGTATTGCAATCATAATGCTGTAAACCAAAAAGTACAGGGCTACAAGCGGAAACAATCACGTAATTTTAAGAATAAACTTTTACTGTGCTCAGTTTCATTAATAAATCGCTAAAACGTTTAGCGGTAATTCTTCAGGTATTTTGGGTGTTCTTCCCAGGCATCCTATTTTTAGCAATAGGCTATCTCTTTTTTACAAATTTCATTCAAGGAAAAGATATTCTAATCACAGGTTTACGCTCAAGGCAAACCGGCCTTTTTTTCATCATTGGCTTACTATTTTGGGCGTTGATTACTTGGTATACATCAAGACTAATCGCGTACAATAACGACAGACTTTTTCATGTTGCAAAAGATGAACTGTATAAAACACCAAGAATACTTGGTTACACATGCTTCACCGTAATAATAATCGCACTGGCCTCTATTTATTCTGGAAAGAATGACATAAAACTTCATGCAGTTGTAATTATATCTAGTGCTCTTATATTTTTGATTTTACATCCCCTATTCGAAAAACTAAAAAATAAACATGACAGAAGCCGTCTTATAAAATTCAGGAAAATAATCTGGGCATTTTATGCAGGAATTATTGCTTTCATGGTAGGTATTAACACTATAGCCACTTATATCCTATTTCTTCCTATTATTCAAATTGGATACCTTTTTCTTGTGGTGACAAGAAGGAAAATTAGTCAAAGTAATAAAAAACACAACAAATTCATCCAATATCCTAAACTAGACACAGCAAGGGATAAATACAGAAATCTTTTACAATGGATTTTCACTGATAAAGAAAGAATAAAGGATCCACTTAAAAATGAAATTATAGCTCAAACAGAAAAAAATATTTTTTTTTGGTTTGGTTTATTCTCAATCGTCGCCTTGGCCATTTATGTGTTGGCTATTTTTTCACTCCCCTTTTCACGATACATTACTGCCCTGCCAATTATTCTACTTTCGTTCGGCATACTTCTAGGAGCAGGAAACATTTTAGCACTCTTTTCTAATAAACAAAAAATAAACTTCCATTTTTTATTCATACTGGCCTTAGTTATATGTGGAATTTTCACTGAACCACATCATGTAAATCTGAGTAAACTAGAAACCAAAGATTCTCCTTATTCAAAACGACCAGATTTAAAGTCACACTTTACCGATTGGATACAAGAAAGAAGAAGTGCAATGTTGGATAGCACAAAAAAGGAATACCCCATTTATTTCATTTTAGCTGATGGAGGAGCTTCTCGATCTGCCTATTGGACAGCTTCAGTATTAAGTCGTATCGACTCAGAAACACATGGGAATTTTTTAAAAAACATGTATTGTTTATCAGGTGCCTCTGGAGGAAGCCTAGGTAACCTAGCCTTCCTAATGGCCGCTAAGAGTCAGCACAAAGTATCAACAACTAACGAAGTACAAGATTACCTATCAACAGATTTCTTAAGCTTTCCACTTGTTCGACTAATGGGGCCGGATATTCTATTACCCTTACTCCCAATTGAGGTTGTAAAAGATAGAGCGGAAGCACTTGAAAATTCATTAATGAATATACCTATTGAAAATAGCGTTAGCTCATTTATTAAAAAAGATTTTTCCGCGTTGATTACAGCTGACTCGCCTTCCACTAAAATGCCAGTCATTTGCATTAACTGCACTCGCATGCAAGATGGATCTCCGGCCGTAGTGAGCAACATTCAAATCAATAACAATGTATTTGGAAGTAGAATAGATGTACTGAAATTACTAAATCCAGAAGAAGGTATGTCTATAGCCACATCAATTGTACTTGGCGCACGATTCCCTTATTTCAGTCCAGCAGGGTGTATCAAAAATCAATACTTTGTAGATGGTGGATACTTTGATAATTCTGGAGCAGGTGTTGTGCACGAAATGATACTTGAGTTGCAAAAAATGGTTATAGACTCCTTAAAAATAAACCCAACTCATTATTTCGGAAAATTAAAATTTCATGTAATTCACATTACTAATCAACCCTCAGAAGAAGTAAAAATAAAAAAAATACACCCATTGATTAATGATCTTGCAGCACCAATCAAAACAATACTGGGGTCGTATTCAAGTCAAACAGATATAAACAATGTGCGCCTTTATAAATATCTACTCGAAATATACAAAGGTGACACAACGTACAGTAAAATAAATCTTTACAAAAAAGACGAGTCTGATTCATATCCTATGAACTGGTCGATTTCAGATCAATCATTAAAAAGAATGAATATGAGATTACATAATAATAGGGAGTTGGATGCATTGATACAACAAATGAAGAAGTAGCAATTGAATGTCAAGTATACATTAATCAATAAAATAATGCTACCCATCTTTCCATCTCCAAAGATGGAGACAAGCGTATGTTCTATAAGGACGCCATTTTAAAGCGATTTCATTCATCTTTAACTTTAAGTCTTTTTTACTCTCTACCTCAATTGAATATAGCTTAACCATAGCTTGTTGAATACCAAGATCATCAACAGGAAAAACATCTTCCCTCCCCATCGCAAACATAAGTAGCATCTCAACAGTCCATCTTCCAATTCCTTTTATTTCCGTCAAGGTCGCGATAATTTCTTCATCAGTACATGAATGCAATTGGGTTAATCTGTCTTTATGCTGAACTGAAAATGTTGCTAAATTTTTTATGTACGCTGCTTTTGAAGCAGACAAGCCAACCTTTCGCATTGAATCAATTTCGAGGTTTAGTATTTGAATTGCTACATTTTTTCTTACGTCTAGCAATGAAAAGAATCTATCTCGAATAACGGCCGCAACCTTTACTGACAATTGTTGTCCAATAATAGAAGCGCATAAGTACTTTACTGTATTCTTCTCTATAGACAAGCTTATCTCATCCTGATTTACGAGTACCTTTTTAAATTTCGGATCTTTTAGGAGATGTAAACGATACTTGATAAAACTGATTTTAAATGAATTCCCAACTAACTCTGCCACTTTTCTCATCCTTCAATTGAATTCCGGCAGCAAGCAATTGATTTCTTATTTTGTCAGAAGTAGTAAAATCTTTCTTATCACGAGCGTCTTTTCTGATCTCAGCAATCAGATGAAGGATAGCGGAAATTTTATCGTCATGTTGCTTCTGTTCGTCCTGCAAACCAAAGATATCGACTAAGTATACCTTGAACTTATCCTTCATCAGCTTCAGCGTATCAGAGGCTAAGGCTTCAAATTTTATATGGCCATCATTTAATGAATTAATGATTGGCACCAGTTCAAATAAAGAAGCAAGCACTTTTGCCGTGTTTAAATCATCATTCATGTCATCATCCAACGAATTCAATACATCCAAACAATGTTGATTTAATGACGCATCAATGGTATCGATTGATTGTTGAGGCTCGATGTTGAATTTACTAAGTAGTTGAAATGCATCCCAGATCCGACGCAACCCCTTTTCAGATGCCTGCAAGGATTCATTGCCAAAATCAAGTGTACTGCGGTAATGTGTTTGCAATATAAAAAAACGAACTGTCATGGCCGAATAAGCCTGAGCTAGAATTTCATGATTTCCAGAGAATAACTCACTTAATTTGATTACGTTATTATAACTCTTCCCCATCTTTCTCCCATTGATGGTAATCATATTGTTATGCAACCAATATTTTGCTGGAATGTGATGATTGCAAACAGCACTCTGTGCAATTTCACATTCGTGATGAGGGAATTGCAAATCCATTCCACCACCATGAATATCAAATTCTTGTCCAAGGTATTTTGTGCTCATTGCAGAACATTCTATATGCCACCCAGGGAAACCAACTCCCCAGGGGCTATTCCATCGCATAATATGTTCAGGGGCAGCATTTTTCCATAATGCAAAATCAGACTTATTTCGCTTTTCCTCTTGAGACTCTAAGTCTCTAGTGGTTTCAAGTTGATCTTCCAGAACCCTTCCACTTAAAATTCCGTAGGGCATTCCTTTTGCACTAAACTCTCGGTGGTACTTTTCTACATCAAAGTATACCGAGCCGTTGATAACATAAGCGAAACCATCTGCAATAATTTTCTCTATCATATCTATCTGCTCAACAATATGTCCAGTAGCAGTTGGCTCGATACTAGGCTCAAGATTATTAAACTCCTTCATAGCCCAATGAAATTTGTTGGTGTACTTTTGCACCAATTCCATCGGCTCTAATTTTTCTAGGATGGCTTTGCTTGAAATCTTATCCTCACTTTCCCTACCCTCTTCCTCAAAATGCCCTGCATCAGTTATATTGCGCACATACCTAACCTGAAATCCCAGATGCAACAAATAGCGGTATACGATATCAAAAGTGATGAATGGCCTTGCATGCCCAAGATGGCTCTCCCCGCTCACTGTAGGCCCGCACACATACATGCCAACTCGATTTGGGGTAATTGATTTGAATTCCTCTTTTTTCCGAGTAAGTGAATTATAAAAAGAAAGTGATGACATATTCAAATTTAAGAAAATCAAAGATAACCATAGAAATGCAGAATGAGGAAATCTCTACTTATTAGTATTGCGAAAGCTATAATCAGAGATCAAAAATGCATGATCAGAGATACCCTCACCTGCTTTGATGAATTGGAGTGGGGTAAACATTTTATCCGAGAAAATATAATCAATGCGTAGGGTTGGAAGAAGTCTCAAAATCGAAGAAGTAGCACTCGTGAAGGTTGATCCTATTCCGCTCCCCTTTTCAAGAAAACCATCTTTCATACCACCTTTTAATGTTGCATACGCATAAGAATTTGGAACATCATTTAAGTCGCCAGCAAGGATAACTGGATGTGGAGATTTTTTAATTTCACTGCTGATAAAGTCAGATTGAACACCATGCCAATAAAAGGTATTGCGCATTTTTTTCAACAAATGAATTGACTCCGTTTTATCATAGCCTGCATCATTATTCAACTCGTCAATCACTTTATATTCACGATTTCCAAAACCAAATGACTGAAGATGAACAGAATAAATCCTCAAAGTATCATCCTGATATTTTACATCCACAAATGCTGTGCTCTCAGCGCTTCCCTCAGTTGAAACCGGAAATGAAATTTCTCCTTTATCTACAATAGGTAAACGAGAAAAAATAGCTATT
The DNA here is from genome assembly GCA_903951405.1 of uncultured bacterium. Classification (GTDB taxonomy): domain Bacteria; phylum Bacteroidota; class Bacteroidia; order Chitinophagales; family Chitinophagaceae; genus Pollutibacter. Next base: position 6,981 of record CAJBBV010000190.1, on the reverse strand, counting down.
CCGGTTCTTTCACCACCATTATAAATATCTTCTCCGGAAAATTGCACATATTTATAACCAAGCTCATGTTTTAAATATGATATTGGGTTTGATTTACCTAACGAAGGGATGGAAATAAATTCCTGAAAGCAAATAATGTCAGGATTATATTTTTTGAGTTCATCAAAAACAAGCCGTTGATTCTCGACTTTATTTTCGTTAAAAAAATACTCATCAAATGGCACAAAATGCCTGACATTCCAGCTCATTACTCTTAATGATTCATGCTTCTCAACATCAAAATCAGTATTCATATGAAAAGAATAATGAACAGAGAATGGAATGACACCAGCAACTAAGACAAATAATGAAAACAAAGAAAGAGAGGGGCGGATAAAAAGCCACAGTATAAAAAATAGAAAAATGAATACAAATAGGTATGGGAAGAATAAACCTAGAAATCCAGTAAACCACCAATCCTGAGGATGCATTCTTGGAGCAAGACAACACGCAATAAATAGCAAGGCAACTAATACATTGAACAGCATTAATAACCTAACTGAAAATAATTTAATAAATTTTATCATTTGCAAAATTCAGAACAAAGTATCTGATTATAAGAAACGCTAAACTAAGTTGTAAAATAAAGTTGAATAATGAAGATTAAATATCCTCTTTACTCGCTTCGCTCAGAAATTTTTTTTCTTCGTCAGTCAAATTTTCGTAACCAAATTGATTTATTTTATCTAAAATAGTATCAATTTTTTGCTGCGTAATATTTTTTTTCTTGAAAAAAGGAGCCGTTGAACCTTGATTGTAAAACAGCTTGTCCTTCGTAGAGGCAGGGGAATTTTTTGAAGGACTGATCCAACTGCTGCAAATTCTGGCCAGATGATTCATCCATGCGCCAAGATCATTACCCGCTTCTAAGAGTTTTATAAAAATAAATCCCATAAGCCCAGCGATAAGATGAGGAATCAACAATACGGGCGACTTTATAAGCGTCGAAGTATTCAGTAAGAAATAAATAAGTGAGATTATCCACAAGGGAATACCCCCTCCTATCATAGGAAAAAATCTATACTTAGGAGAGATAGTTGCTGCTGCAACAGCTAATCCAACTAATGCAGATGTAATTCCTGTAAAATACATATTTACTGCAGCACTCCCATAAATTAAATTAGCAGAAATGAAAAACGCAAATGCAGATGCGGTTCCACAGTATAGATAAAGAGGAATCAATTTATCGCCACCAATAAGATCTTGTATTAAATAAGCAAAAAGCCAGAGCCAAAAAATATTACTAACTGCAACAAATAATTTAACCTCACTGAACTGCATAGTTAAAATAGTCCATGGCCTAAAAGCCAATTTGGAAGGATCTGCTGGCATAGCAAACCAATGGTATATATTTCGATAAAAGGCTTCCTCCGGTATCGCCGAAAATGTATAAATGCTTTTCAAGAAATTCAACAAAATAAAAAACATGGCAAGCAAAATCACTAGCATGACCAATGGATTTGATGTATTCCAAAGTGATGGACCAGTTTTTGGCTTATAATCTCTATACCCCATAATTACGTTTGATTTTGAGAAGAATCAATAAAAACGATTCCTATCTTTTTTATTCCATATCATAACAACGATAATACCAATCGCAGCACCACCTAAATGAGCAAAGTGTGCAATCCCTGTTGACTCACTTGAAATACCACCAATAATATCCAAAACGGCTAAGCCCAATAATGCCCACTTAGCTTTAATAGGAAATGGGATAGGAAGAATTAGCATACGGCTATTGGGAAATGTAAATGCAAAAGCAGCAAATATTCCCATAATCGCTCCAGAAGCACCTAATGTTGGAACATTCTTCAGCATGAAAAGCTCTTCTTCAGATAGCTGTCCAGCCAAAAACAAAGCATTGTATTGAGAAATATCATAGGTAAGCGCTAGTGCTTGAGCTAACCCTGCACCTACGCCACAAATCAGGTAAAATAACAAAAACCTGCCTGGCCCCCAAAGATTTTCCAAGGTTGAACCAAACATCCACAAGGCGAACATATTAAATAAAATATGAAAGAAAGAAGAGGATGAATGCAAAAACATATAGGTTATAAACTGCCAAAACCCATAATGAGTAGAACTGAAGTGGTGTAATGCGAAAAGGTTCTCCATAGTAATGAGATCCTGACCAATAGTGATTTGAGCTAACCAAACAAGCGAATTGATGATAATTAAATTTTTTATCACTAGAGGAAGAACCTTAAAACTACCTGGCCTTATTTCTGATTGCATACTATAATTTGAATGACAAAATTAACGAACCTTGAGCAATGAATCACTAGATATCCTTAAGACTCAATTTTACAACATTTTCAATGTGGTGCGTATGCGGAAACATATCAACGGGCTGGATGGAAGCAACCTTATATTTTTCTGATAAAAGCTGTAGATCCCTGGCTTGAGTGGCAGGATTGCAACTTACATACACTACAATAGGAGCTTCCATCTGCAAAATCTGATTTACAAGATTTTCATGCATCCCAGCCCTTGGAGGATCAGTAATGATTACATCCGGTTTTCCATGCAAATTAAAAAACGCATCATCACATACTGCAGCTGCATCGCCAACAAAGAATGAGGCATTTTGAATTCCGTTTATGGCTACATTTTCCTTTGCATCAGCAATTGCTTCATCAATCACTTCAACACCTATCACTTTCTGAGCTTGATCGCTTAAAAAAATTCCAATACTTCCGGTACCACAATACAAATCATAAACTACCTCAGTTCCTTTCAAATCAGCAAAATCCTTGGTAATTTGGTAAAGTTTCTCCGCTTGCTTTGTATTGGTTTGAAAAAACGATTTGGGGCCAACCCTAAATTTCAACTCCCCTAGTTGTTCAATAGCATATGGCTGACCATCATATAAAATTGGAGTTTGGTCTTGTAAACTATCATTGAACTTTCTGTTGATGGTATAATACAACGATGAGATTTGAGGAAAGGTATTTTTTATAAAATCCATCAAGCCAATTCGAGCATCCTTTTCCTCTTCACCAAAAACAACATTTACCATAAGATCTCCTGTTGTACACAAACGAACCATTAAATTTCGAAGTAACCCAGTATGATTTCGAATATCATAAAAAGAAATAGCCTGTTCAAGTGCGTATTCTCGAATAGCATTTCGAATTTCATTTGTTGGAGTAGCTTGTAAAAAACATTCCTCTATATCAATTACTTTGTCAAATGAACCAGGCACATGGAAACCCAAAGCGGGTATAGATGGAAGTCCACGTGGTCCATCAGCATGCATAGGCAATGCATCAATTTCCTCCTGAGTATAATATTTTTTAGAACTGAAGGTAAACTCGAGCTTATTACGGTAATAACGGGTTTGAGCGGAACCTACAATAGGAAGCATGTCTGGAAGCTCAATTTTACCTATACGCTGCATTTGATCAGCCACTTCCTGCTGTTTATATTCAAGCTGTTTTTCATAAGGTAGCATCTGCCATTTGCATCCACCACACACCCCAAAATGAGCACAAAAAGGAGTTACTCTATCTGCAGAAAAATAAGAAAATCGAATCGCCTTTCCTTCTGCCCAATCTTTTTTACTTTTCGAGAGCCTAACGTCAACTCTGTCACCAGGCACAGCCCCATCGATGAAAACAACCTTCCCCTCATGCCTAGCAATTGACTTCCCACCAGCAGCATACCCATCAACATGAAGATTTTCCAAGACTACATTTCGCATTTTTCTCATTGAGCACAATTTGAGATGTAAAGGTAAGAAAAGAGAAACTTAGCGTATCCTGAAGGTTCAACAGCTTAAATCTCCGTATTCCTTAAATGTTTGTTGTGATTCACTTTTACCCTTGGCTATTCCCAGTTAATCGATAATTTTACGGAAATTAATACACTATGCGATTTGTTATTTCCCTCCTATTGATATCTACCATAGCACTAAACCTTCCTGCCCAAAACACAAACCAACTAAAGCAGCCCATTGGTTACTCAATAAAAGCCACTATCAAGCCATTCAAAAGTGGCTACCTCTTTTTAGCATATCATTTTGGAACAAAACAATTTCTCATTGATTCTTCAAAAATAAATTCAGAGGGGCAAGCAATTTTTACAGGGAAAACAAAATTACTAGGTGGCGTTTATATGATTGTATTCCCTGAAAAAAACGGGTGGATAGAATGTCTATTAGATCAGCAACAGCATTTCAGTGTAATAGCTGACACATCGAATATAGTCAAAAGCATTGTTTTTAGCGGTACGTCAGACAACACCGTCTTCAACGACTATCAAAAAAAATCATTTGAGATTGGTGCACAATTGAATCAATTGAAAAAAAGCCTGAATGAACAAAAAGACGATGCCGAAAAAAAGAATATAAACGATCAAATGACATCGCTTTCAAAAGAAATTCAAGTATACAGAGAAGACATACAAAAAAATCACCCCAAACTATTACTTACTGCTATATTCAACTTATTAAAAGATCCTACTATCCCTCCAGTTAGTCAACATCCAGGGGGAGTGTATGACACCACCTTTGCATATCAATACTATAAAAATCATTACTGGGATGGCATATCATTCACTGATGATAGGCTTATAAGAACTCCTGTACTACAAGGAAAATTTGACAAGTATTACGATGAAGTACTTCCTCAGATTCCGGATTCTATAATTGCATATGCAGATAAAATGCTGACTGCCTCTAATTCAAATGAAGAAATGTTTAAGTTCTTTTTATCTAGTCTTGCAGAAAAATATGTGAACCCAAAATTCATGGGTCAAGATGCCGTATTTGTTCACTTGTTTGAAAAATATTTTCTCACCGGAAAGGCAGACGCATGGATGAATGAGAAGTATAAAAAATACATCTTTGACAGAGGCTATTCGATGATGTCTAATCTATTAGGCATGAAAGCAGCTGAGCTTCCAATGATAGACACGCTAGGGAAAAACTTTTCCCTCTATGACGTCAAAGCGCCATATACAGTGCTTTGCTTTTGGGATCCTACCTGCGGCCATTGTCAACAAGAAGTTCCAAAAGTGGATTCGATTTTTCAGAAAAAATGGAAGGGTGAGGGAATAAAATTGATTGGAATAATGACCGATGGTGGTAAAGAAAATTGGCTAAAATACATACGGGAGCATAAGCTTGCTGGCTGGCAACATATATACCAAACGGATGAAACTAAAGATGCAATTTATAAAGCCAACAAAGCAGGCTATAGACAACTTTATGATATTTATCAAACCCCTATGATTTATTTACTTGATAAGGATAAAAATATACTCGCTAAAAAACTAACCTACCTGCAAGTTGATGACCTCATTGAATTCAAGAAAAAATCGGCGAAATAATGAGTATGTAATATGAGAAATATACTCCTTTCGATTGCTCTTTTGAGCATCACCATATCAACCGAAGCTCAAACACTTTTTAGCTTTAGCAACCAAATAATTACTAAAGAAGAGTTCTTAACGAACTTCAAAAAAAATAATAATAATACACCCTACACTAAATTAGAACTAGAAAACTACCTGAATCTTTTTGTTGCATTTAAATTAAAAGTGAAAGCTGCTTATGATGCCAAATTAGATACACTAAGTAGTATTCAATCCGACGTAAAGTCATTCAGCGAGCAAATTCGACCATCCTTCATGTTGGATGAAAAGAAGCTAACAGAATTAACTAAAGAAGCATTTGAACGAATGCATGAACAGATTGAGGCAAGCTATATTTTCCTTCCATACAAGATCCAAAAAAATGATCCCTTAAACGCTAGACCAGCTGTATCAGATGCGGAGCGAAATCTAGTATATGAACAAGCAAAGGCGCTGAAAACATCTCTAGAGATAGATATAAATGCGGCAACTAGCTTCTCAGCTAATGAGAACATTCACAAAATAAAAATCCAGCAAGGGTATTTGGGTTTCATCAGTTGCTTTACACTGCCCTATTTTTTAGAAAATATCCTTTATCAATTAAAGGACGACATGGTATCAGATCCTATTCAGACTCAAGATGGAATTATTTTACTTAAACGAATGAGTTCAAGAAAGGCAACTGAAAAAATAAGTGCCAAGCAAATCTTAATTAGCGTTGCGGAGGATGCCCAAAATGATGAAATACAAATTAGAAAATATAAAGCCGACTCTATACATAACTTACTTCTACATGGTGCGTCATTTGAAGAACTGACAAATCAATTTTCAGAAGTTAGAAGCTCTGTAGAAAATGATGGGCTCTTAGACAATCTAGAATTAGGAAAATACGATCCAGTCTTTGAAAAAAATATCCTAAGCCTACAAAAAGACAATGATATATCACCGGTATTTCAAACATCATTTGGATTTCATATAGTAAAAAGAATATCTGCGTTACCTATAGAAGAAAACTTTCAGTTAGTAGAAACTGAAATAAGAGAAAAAATTATGCAGGACGACCGAAAGCAGATTGCAGCAGATTTTTTTGAAAGAAAAGCCATTGAGATAGGAAAAGCAAAAGGGTTAAATACTGAAGAGAAGGATTTTATAACAAATAACTTATCACTATTAAATCCGGCATACCAGGATCAGATTAAGGAATTTCAAGAAGGCAATCTTCTTTTTGAGATCATGGATAGGCAAATATGGAGCAAAGCAAACTCCAATCTTAGTGGCTTAAAAATACTATACAATCAACATCCTGAAAAATATAGATGGAGCAACCCCGTGAAAGCAATCATTATTACTACCTCTCAAAAAGAAATAGCAGAAACAATCCGTAATGAATACCTGAATAATAAATCAATTGACAACATAAAAAAATATTACACAGAACTAGCCTTAATAGACAGTGGGCGTTTTGAAGCACAAGAATTAATTGGAGTGGGTGCAAATAATGCGAGAGCAGGGTTTGTTTCAGAAATAGCCTACAATGAATCTGATGGCTCAGCAAATTTTATTATCATAACTGAAAGAAATTCCCCT
>CAJBBV010000189.1 GCA_903951405.1 uncultured bacterium | reverse complement strand
GATTATTTTTCTTTTCTAATGCTGATTTATCAGACAAGAGTAATCTAACAGTATTCGTGAATAATTCAGGATTGTCTATTGAATAGGCTGCCCCAATTTTTATTAACTCCTCCGCTTCATTTGAAAAGTCGTAGTATTTGCCGAAGAAAACTATTTTTCCGTAAACAGAGGCTTCGAGAACATTATGAATGCCGGTTTTTTTAAATCCTCCACCAACATAGCAGACTGTTCCATAGCGGTATAGTTTTGATAGTAAGCCTATTGAATCTATTATTAATACATTCGTTTTTGAAGAGATACCTTCTAGTTCAATAGTTGAAAGCAATTGACTACATGGAAATTGCTTTTGTAGACGCGCAATTTTATTAGTACTTACTTCATGAGGCGCAATAATGAATTTAAGTTCAGGGATATTCTTTTGCAGGTGTTCAAGCATTTCCTCATCTTTTTCCCATGTACTGCCAGCAACAAGTATTTGGTTGTTGCTGCAAAATCGTTCTATGGCAGGATGACTGAATGATCTATTGGCAATATCAATTACCCTATCAAATCGTGTATCACCTGTTATTGAAATTGGGGCACGTAAATCATATTCTTTGAGCAATTTTAGCGAGGCTTCATCTTGAACAAAAATATGTGTATAGAACTCTAGCATGTTTCTCAAGAATCCTCCAAAAAATCCGAATAGGGAAAGATTTCTTGTAAATTTTGCTGAAATTAATAGTGTGGGAATGTTCCGACTTTTTAATGTACTCAGGTAATAGTACCAAGAGTCGTATTTTACAAAAATGACAAGCTCCGGTTTTATCGTATCAATTAGAAACTTGGCATTGTTTCTTCCATCCAAGGGGAGATAAAAAATCATATCTGCTTGGTTGTACTTTTTTTTAGCCTCAAAACCAGAAGGTGAGAAAAAAGTAAGTAGAATTCGGTGGCTAGGGTATGTCAATTTGATACGTTCGAGTAATTCTCTTCCTTGTTCGAACTCACCAAGCGACGCACAATGCATCCAGATGATTGGTCCGGTTTTAGATAAACAAGCCCTTGTAATGTTCGTTTTGAAATCTTTCCTTCCTTCTAGCCAAAGCCGTGCTTTCTCGTTCCATAAGGAAGCCAATCTAATTAGGAATATATACAGTACTAGGAATAGATTATAAAGAATCATCATGCGAGATGCATTTTCGTAGCAAAGCTACGATGTTATGCAGTCTACCGCCTATTTTTCTTACCTTCGTGTTCCTAATTAAAGCATATGGTGCCTATCCAAATGGTGGATTTAAAAAGACAGTATCTCAGTATAAAATCTGAGGTTGACGCGGCGGTGTTAGCTGTCATGGAGAATACAGCATTTATCAATGGACCTGCAGTGCAGGATTTTTCTAAAAATCTATCTACTTTCCTCGGAATCGAGCATGTTATTCCTTGTGCAAATGGTACGGACGCGCTTCAAATTGCTATGATGGCACTTGGTTTGCAGCCAGGAGATGAAATTATTACACCCTCTTTTACGTATATCGCTACCACCGAAGTGATGGCCCTGTTGAGGCTTAAGCCAGTCTTTGTAGATGTTAATCCCGACACATTCTGCATAGATCCAACAGCCATTCGAAAAGCAATTACGGCGAAGACCAAGGCCATTGTGCCGGTCCATCTTTATGGTCAATCTGCCGCCATGGAAGAAATTATGGCTATCGCCCAAGAGTTTAATCTCTTTGTGATAGAAGATAATGCGCAAGCTATTGGTGCATCTATTCAATTCAGCAATGGGCAGACCTATATGACGGGTACACTTGGAGATATTGGGTGTACTTCTTTCTTTCCATCTAAGAATCTCGGTGCATTTGGGGATGGTGGAGCAATATTTACAAAGAATCAGGCGTTAGCGGATAAGATAAAGATGATTGCAAATCATGGACAAAGTAAGCGTTATTATCATGATCTTGTTGGTTGTAATTCAAGGTTAGACAGCATGCAAGCTGCGATTTTGAATATTAAGCTCAAGCATCTTGATGCGTATAACCAGGCTAGGCGAAATGTAGCGGAGCAATACAATAACGCGTTTGCAAATCATCCAAAGATCACAACACCTATAACGGCGAAAAACAATACACATGTATTTCATCAATATACCTTGAAGTTGGATGGGGTAGATCGGGAAGGGTTGGTTAATTATTTAAGCAGCCAACAAATACCTGCTATGATTTATTATCCAGTGCCTGCGCATAGGCAAGAGATGTTTTCGTTTTTAGAACTTCCTGAAGTTGATTTACCAATCACCGATTGGCTTACAGAGAGGGTTGTCTCCTTACCGATACATACGGAAATGGATAATGAGCAGATTGATTACATCACAACACATGTTTTACATTTTATCAATAAATAAAGTTAACTATGAAAATTGCTGTCATCGGTACAGGTTATGTTGGGCTTGTTACAGGAACTTGTTTTGCTGAAACCGGTAATGAGGTAATCTGTGTTGATATCGATCAAAAAAAAGTTGATCGCCTAACCTCCGGTGAGATTACTATATACGAACCGGGATTGGAAAAGTTGTTTTTACGTAATCTAAAAGAGGGTCGATTAAATTTTACATCAAATTTGTTAGAAGGTATTCAAGGGGCTAAAATTTTATTCCTCGCATTGCCTACTCCTCCAGGTGAAGATGGTTCCGCCGACCTCAGTTATGTGCTTGGCGTTGCCGCTGAGTTAGGAAAAATCATCAAGGATTATGTGGTGGTCGTTGACAAGAGCACCGTGCCCGTTGGCACTGCCGAAAAAGTGCATCAAGCTATTGCAAAAAATATTGGCTGTGAGTTTGATGTGGTATCTAATCCAGAGTTCCTTCGTGAAGGAGTTGCCGTGGAGGATTTCATGAAGCCGGATCGTGTAGTGATTGGAACCGCTTCAGAGAGAGCAAAAAAATTAATGAATGAATTGTACGCACCATTTGTGCGATCTGGCAATCCGTTGATCTTTATGGATATTCGTTCTGCAGAACTTACGAAATATGCAGCTAACTCATTCTTGGCTACTAAGATTTCATTTATGAATGAAGTTGCACAATTATGTGAACGACTAGGCGCTGATGTGGATATGGTAAGGCTTGGTATCGGAAGCGATGCTCGAATTGGAAAACGATTTTTGTTTCCCGGAATTGGATATGGGGGAAGTTGCTTTCCAAAAGATGTACAAGCTTTAGTGAAGAGCTCCAATGAGGTTAATTATGATTTTAAAATTCTTAGTGCAGTAATGGAGGTGAATGAAAAACAAAAGCTACACTTATTGCCTAAGATAGAATCATATTTTAACAATGCCCTTAAAGGAAAACGATTTGCCATCTGGGGATTGGCCTTTAAGCCTAATACTGACGATATTCGTGAGGCCCCTGCCTTGTACATGATTGATGCCTTGCTAGCACAAGGGGCAACAGTGACTGTATTTGATCCTGAAGCAATGCCGAATGTAAAAAGATTGATGGGTGATAAAATATCATTTGCTGAAAATCAATATGATGCCCTTTTAGATGCTGATGCATTGATTATTGCAACAGAATGGAATGAGTTTAGGACTCCTGATTTTATTAAGATTGTCAATAATATGAAACAGAAAATCATCTTTGATGGCAGAAATCTTTTTGATGTGGCTTCTATAAAGTCGCTCGGTTTTCATTATGAGAGTATAGGTAGAGCTTCAATTAATTAATTTTAAAAATATCATGGCTAATAAACGAATTCTAATAACAGGAGCTGCTGGTTTTCTTGGATCTCATTTATGTGATCGTTTCATCAAAGAGGGATTTGATGTTGTTGGAATGGACAATCTCATAACGGGAGATTTGAAAAACATTGAACATCTTTTTAAGTTGAAGGAATTTGAATTTTACCATTGCGATGTCACAAAGTTTGTTCATGTTCCTGGCAAGTTAGATTACATACTCCATTTTGCATCGCCTGCAAGTCCGATTGATTATTTAAAGATTCCAATACAGACGCTCAAAGTTGGTGCTCTGGGTACGCACAATTGCCTCGGCCTTGCAAAGTCAAAAGGTGCTAGAATGCTTGTGGCCTCCACGTCCGAAGTATATGGAGATCCTATGGTGCATCCACAGACGGAAGAATATTGGGGTAATGTAAACCCAGTTGGCCCGAGAGGTGTTTATGATGAGGCGAAGCGTTTTATGGAATCCATAACCATGGCGTATCACACGTATCATCAAGTCGAAACTAGGATTATTCGCATATTTAATACCTATGGACCTCGCATGCGATTAAATGATGGTCGTGCACTTCCAGCATTTATTGGTCAAGTATTAAGGGGAGAGGATTTAACGGTGTTTGGAGATGGCTCTCAAACTCGTTCATTTTGTTATGTCGATGATCTTGTTGAAGGAATTTTTAGACTCTTGCATAGTGATTATGTATATCCTGTGAACATCGGAAATCCTGTTGAAATTTCATTGAAAGATTTTGCGGAAGAAATTATAAAACTCACAGGGTCTACTGCTAAAATTATATATAAGCCATTGCCGGTTGATGATCCCAAGCAACGAAAACCGGATATAACAAAGGCTAAAGAATTATTAGGTTGGGAACCGAAAGTGGATAGGGCTGAAGGATTGAAAATTACCTATGAGTATTTTAAAAATCTTTCTCCCGACGAATATACTAAGCAACCTAAAGAGTTTAATACGTAAGGCTGAGATGGAAATGATTGAATCACTTCTAGAGAAAAAAAATAAATTGGCCGTAATAGGTTTAGGCTATGTAGGCTTGCCTTTGGCATTAGAATTTGCAAAGAAATTTTCAGTCATTGGTTTCGATATTGATGAAGATCGAATTGAACAGATGAAACGAGGAGAGGATCCAAGCAGAGAAGTTTCTAAAGAAAATATACTCAGTTCACGTATCGTATTTACTAGTGATGTAAAAGTGCTAAAAGAGGCAAGTTTTTTTATTGTAGCAGTTCCAACTCCAGTTGATGCATTGAATAAGCCAGACTTACATCCTGTAATATCAGCAACTAAAACACTAGCCAGCGTATTAACCTTCGGTGATTATGTGGTGTATGAATCTACTGTATACCCAGGTTGTACAGAAGAAGATTGCTTGCCTATATTAGAAAAAAATTCAGGGTTGGTGCTGAACGAAGGATTTAAGCTAGGGTATTCTCCTGAACGAATCAATCCAGGTGACAAGCAACGGACATTGAGAACAGTGGTGAAAGTAGTGTCAGGGTCTGATGAAGAATCATTGGACCAAATTGCACGTGTTTATGAAACGGTTGTAGATGCAGGTGTATTTAAGGCAAAGTCAATTCAGGTTGCAGAAGCCAGTAAGGTTATTGAGAACACACAACGCGATATGAACATCGCCTTAATGAATGAGCTATCGTTGATCTTCGATAAGATGAATATCAATACCTATGACGTCTTGGAAGCGGCAGGCACAAAATGGAATTTTCTAAAATTTTCACCCGGGCTCGTTGGTGGCCATTGTATAGGCGTTGATCCTTATTATCTTACGAGCAAAGCCTCTTCATTAGGATATGAAGCTAAGGTGATTACCGCTTCTCGATTTATCAATGATAACATGGCACGTAATGTAGCCAGAAAAATAATTACACATGTTCTACGTAGTACACCTGATTTGACACATGCTAGTGTCTTAGTTAAGGGTGTTACGTTCAAAGAAAATGTTAGTGATATACGCAATTCGAAAATAATAGATACCGTAAAAGAAATACTGGCATTCAACATCAAAGTAGATATTGAAGACCCGAATGCTGATGCAGAAGAAGTAATGAAGGAATATGGATTGAAGTTAACCACTGAAATTGGTAAAGCATATGACGCAGTATTGATTACTGTACCGCATGATGCATATTTATCACTTGAGGAATCATACTATTGTTCAATTACTAAGCCAACTGCGTGTATTGCTGATTTAAAGGGAATCATGCGAAACAAAATAACACAAAGAACATATTGGACGTTATAATTTTATACGATGAAAAAAATACTTATTACAGGTGGTGCAGGCTTTATCGGTTCACATTTAGTGAGACTTTTCGTACATAAATATCCTGATTATTTTATCACGAATTTAGATGCCTTGACCTATGCTGGTAATCTTGAAAACCTTACAGACATAGAGAATAGTCCAAACTATGCTTTTGTAAAAGGGGATATAACTGACGAATCTTTTGTTGAGGCGCTGTTTGAAGAAAAAAAATTCGATGCTGTCATCCATTTGGCGGCAGAGAGTCATGTTGATCGATCTATTTTAGATCCTATGTCTTTTGTTAAGACCAATGTATTAGGGACGGGTGTTTTGCTTAATGCAGCTAAGAAAAACTGGACTGATCTTTCGAATAAACTTTTTTATCACGTATCTACTGATGAGGTATATGGATCATTAGGTGAGGTTGGCTTTTTCACTGAAACAACGCCGTACGACCCTAGGTCTCCATACTCTGCCTCAAAAGCTTCATCGGATCACTTGGTTAGAGCATATCATCATACCTACAATCTTCCAGTTGTTGTTTCGAATTGTTCGAACAATTACGGTTCACATCAATTTCCCGAGAAGCTTCTTCCGTTGATGATTAATAACATTATGCATTCAAAACCATTGCCTGTTTATGGTAAGGGTGAAAATGTGCGTGATTGGCTTTGGGTGGAAGATCATGCAAGAGCTATTGATATTATATTTCACAAGGGTATAGTAGGGGAGACATATAATATCGGTGGATTTAACGAATGGAAAAATATTGATATTGTTCATCTGCTCTGTCGAATCATGGACAAGAAACTAAATCGTGCTGAAGGGGAAAGTGAAAAGCTTATTACCTATGTAAAAGATCGTGCTGGCCATGATAAACGGTATGCCATTGATGCTACAAAGTTAGAGAAAGAATTAGGATGGAGCCCTTCTCTTCAATTTGAAGAAGGCCTTGAAAAAACTATAGATTGGTATCTTGCCAATGAAACATGGGTATCTAGAATTACTTCTGGTTCTTACAAGCAATATTATGATCAGCAATACACAAAAAGATAATTATGCAATTTGACTCAACTTCTTTTGAAGGACTTAAAGTTGTTACACCAAGGGTGTTTGGTGATGCCAGAGGTTATTTTTTTGAAAGTTATAATGATCAAGCATTTAAACAAGCTGGATTAGATTTTGATTGGGTTCAGGATAATCAGTCTCATTCCACTTATGGAGTTATCCGTGGATTGCATTTTCAAAAAAATCCATCTGCGCAAACCAAGCTTGTTCGTGTTTTGCAAGGTGAGATTTTGGATGTGGTTGTCGATTTACGTAAAGATCAAACAACATATGGGAAGGTATATTCTATAGTATTGTCTGCAGATAATAAGCAACAATTGTTTGTTCCTAGAGGCTTTGCCCATGGGTTTTCTGTCTTGAGTGAAACAGCAGATGTAATGTATAAATGTGATGCTTTGTACGATAAGCAAAGTGAGGCGGGCATTTGTTATAATGATCCAATACTGGCAATAGATTGGAAGATACCAATGAATAAAGCTAAGGTTTCTGAGAAGGATGTTATCCTTCCTGGATTTGCTGACTGCGACTCTAATTTTTAATATATTTTTTTGATGGCAAAAATTCTTGTAACGGGAGCTAACGGTCAACTGGGAAAAGAATTTCGTGATCTTTCTCCAGCATTTCCTGCTCATGAATTTCTTTTTTTGTCAAGAGAAGATTTGCCAATACATCATTTCGAATTGGTTCGAAATGTGTTTAATTCTTTTCAGCCTGATTTTTGCATTAATTGTGCAGCGTATACTGCAGTAGATAAAGCTGAGCAAGAAAAAGACCTCGCGTATTTAGTAAATGCGGAATCTGTTGGAGTGATTGCTGCTGTATGCAAAAGCCACGAAACAAAATTTATTCATATCTCAACAGATTATGTTTTTGATGGAACTGCTACAGTGCCTTATAAAGAAACCGACGAAACAAACCCCCAATCTGTTTATGGGGCATCAAAACGGAAGGGAGAGCTTGATGCCATCGAACTATGTCCAGATGCAATCATCATTCGCACATCTTGGGTATACGCTGTACATGGAAAGAATTTTGTGAAGACCATGATGCGTTTAATGGGAGAGAAAGATCAACTTTCTGTCGTTGCAGATCAACACGGCAGTCCAACTTGGGCGGCTGACATTGCTTCAGCTATCATGCACATTATTGATTCAGCAAAATGGGTTCCTGGTATTTATCATTTTTCAAATAAAGGGGAGACCAATTGGTATGAGTTTGCATGTGAAATAAAAAAGTTAATTGGTAGTACGTGTAAAGTGAATGCAATTCCTACATATGAATACCCTACACCTGCTAAAAGACCGTTGTATAGCGTATTAGATAAACACAAGATTATCTCAACGTTTGGTATTCAATTGCACAATTGGAAGGATAGTTTGAGCCAATGTATTGAGAAGTTGAAAACAGAAGCTTAAGCCTTGACCCCTTTTGGTTTCGTGATGTTTTTTTTGTTTACTGTTTGTTCCGCATGATCCATCGAGCTAATCATTGAGGCTAGTTGGCTCTCCAATTGAATGTTTTTGATTCTGACTTCCTCCATGGATGATTCTATTTGTTTGAAGTCATCTAATGCCCTCATTAAAATCTCTTTTTCTTTTGTGAGAAAATCAATATCAGATTGAAGTTTCAGTTTTTCGTCTTGAATCTTTCTCATCCTGCCTTCAAGCTCTGCTATTTTTTCCTCTAATAATATTGTTTCCTGGGGGTCCATCGTCTTCAAATGTAAATAACAATGGTGTTATGGCAAAGCAAAGCCTGTTGATTTAAGGGGTTATGCTATAGCATTAGAGCCTAATCGTGTATATTTGTACTCTAAATTGTTGCTATGGCACTAATTAAAGCTAGGTTAGCTGATAACGCTTTCGGTATGGATATTATGGATGAGGATAGTCATTCTATCCGAATGGATATTCCTGCTGACCAAGGGGGTAATGGAGCTGGATTTAGGCCTATGCAGACTCTTTTGGGTGCCCTTTGTGGATGCAGTGCCGTGGATGTAATTAGTATTCTCAAAAAGCAAAAGCAAGAATTAACGAATTTGGAGATTGAGGCGGATGGTCAACGTGAAGCTGGCAAAGAACCCTCTTTGTGGAAAACGGTTCATGTGGTTTTTAAATTAAGCGGAGAAATTGATCCTTCAAAAGGCTTTCGCGCTGTGGATCTTTCCATAAAAAAATATTGTTCAGTTGCAGAGACATTAAGGTTAGCAGGAGCTACCATTGACTTTACTGTTCTGGTAAATGGTGAAGAAGTAAACGGATAATACTCACGATTTTAATTTTATTAGATGCGTCCAGAAACAATTGCTATACGAACACAAACGGAGAGAACAGCTGAAAAGGAACATTCAACGCCCTTGTTTTTGACAAGTAGTTTTGTCTATGATTCAGCTGAAGATATGGCTGCTGCTTTCGCCGATGATAGTTTAGATGTAAATATTTATTCCCGATTTTCAAATCCTACGGTAGACGAGTTTATTAAAAAAGTCTGTCTACTTGAAGGAGCAGAAGATGGTATTGCTACCGGAACCGGTATGGCTGCTGTGTTTTCAACCTTTATGACTTTTCTTTCTTCAGGAGATCATATCGTTTCTGCATCGGCGGTTTTTGGGTCTACACATACCATCCTGACAAAATATTTAAATCGTTGGGGGATTGACTATAGTTATTTCGACATGAATCATCCTGATAGTATTGAGGCCCTTATCAAGCCTAATACAAAAATGCTTTATGTTGAAACGCCATCGAATCCAGGTTTAGATATCATTGATTTAGATTATGTAGCAGCGATATGTAAGAAGCATAGTATTTTATTTGTTGTAGACAATTGTTTTGCCACACCAGCCATTCAGCAACCATTGAAATTTGGAGCTGATTTAGTAGTGCACTCTGCAACAAAGTTTATAGATGGACAAGGACGAGTATTGGGCGGTGTTGTTGTAGGAAATAAAGACTTGATAAAACAGTTGTATCTCTTTGTTAGAAATACAGGGCCATCTATGAGTCCTTTTAATGCATGGGTGCTTTCCAAAAGTCTGGAAACATTATATGTGCGCATGGATAAGCATGCAGAGAATGCGTTATACATTGCTAAAAAGCTTGAAGGTAACCCTGCCTTAGAAAATGTCAAGTATCCATTCCTGCCTTCTCATCCACACTATGCTATTGCGCAAAAACAGATGAAGAATGGTGGTGGCGTATTGACGTTTGAACTTAAATCTGGAATTGAAGGTGGACGGAAGTTTTTGAATAGCCTAACGTGGTTGTCGATGACCAATAATTTAGGAGATACCAGAACAATTGCTTCCCATCCCGCCAGTACAACCCATTCAAAGTTATCAGAGGCAGAACGTGATGCGGTTGGCATAACGCCCGGACTTATTCGTTTGTCAGTCGGGCTAGAGCATCCAGATGATATAGTAGAAGAAATTTTACAAGCCTTAGCACACTAATCATTTCCATTCCTATAAATTAAAATTTACATGATAACCATCGGAAATTTTTTCTTCAAGTACAGAAATCAATTATTCATTTTTCTATACGCATTGTTGTTAATCCCATCTCCTGAATTATTTACAGTTGAACAATTTGGCCAAGACTATTGGTTTCTATCTTTTTATGTTGGATTGTTGATTACAACATTGGGTATAGTGATTCGTGGCTTAACCATCGGATTAACCTTTATCGAAAGAGGAGGAAAGGATTTAAAAATTCATGCAGAGGCTTTGATTACACGTGGGTTGTTCAATCATTGTCGTAATCCACTTTATGTTGGTAATAACCTGATGTTACTGGGTTTGGGTATTCTATCCAACTCGTTGATTTATGTATTGATTGTTGTTCCTGTTTTCTTGTTTATTTACCAAGCGATTGTATTAGCAGAGGAGAATTTTCTAAAGCAAAAATTTGGTACTGATTATGAGGAGTACTGCAAAACGGTAAACAGATGGCTTCCGAATTTTAAGGGAATTGGTTCAACATTTTCTACCATGAAGTTCAATTGGGTAAGGTGGTTGTTTACAGAATACAATACACAGATATTTTGGCTGGCTGGTGTTTTCCTTACGATAGTATATAAATACCCTCAATTGGTTGGAGAAGATTCTTCGTTGAGGAATAATCTAATTATGGTGGTTATACCACTCTTGGGTTTATATTATCTTTTCTTACGTTGGTTGAGGAAATCAGGGAAAGTAAAAATGGATTAAAAGAAAAAGGTTCCACATGTGGAACCTTTTTCTATGTTGCCCGACCTGGATTCGAACCAAGACAATCAGAACCAAAATCTGACGTACTACCATTATACTATCGGGCAGCAAGATTAACGGAGCGCAAAAATAAGGATTTTATTCTTGATGCCAAATTTTCAACTGATGATAAGGCTAGCTTTCTTTGATCAAACTTGCTTTACAAGGAAATAATTTTTCTTTCCCTTCTGAATAATGATGAAATTCTCAGCTATCAGCGCATTTGAATCTATTATAAAATTAATATCCGATACTTTTTCTTTGTTTACGCTAATTCCACCACCTTGAACCATTTTACGAGCTTCTCCCTTACTTGGGAAGATTCCTGTATCGCTCAAAAACGATACAATATCGATTCCTTGCTTAATGATATCTCCTGAAATGCTGTGGACAGGAACACCTTCCATGGCTACGAGCAATGACGCCTCATCCATTTCCTTTAGATTCACCTCTTGCTGTTTCCCAAATAACTGGTCAGTGGTTTGTTTTGCTGCTTCAAACTCCGCTGCCCCATGAACAAACGTAGTAACTGTTTCTGCTAGTTTTTTCTGCAAAACCCTTGCCCCTGGATCTTGTTGGTGTAAAGTCAATAGGGTATTGATCTCATCCTTTGGTAGGAGGGTAAATATTTTTATCCATTTTTCTGCATCTGCATCAGCCGCGTTCAACCAGAATTGATAAAACTGAAAAGGAGTAGTTTTTTCTGGGTCTAGCCATACATTGCCTTTTTCAGTTTTGCCAAACTTTCCACCATCCGCTTTGGTAATCAAGGGACAAGTAAACGCAAAGCCTTCTCCACTGGCTTTCCTGCGGATGAGCTCAGTTCCTGTGGTAATATTGCCCCACTGATCGCTTCCTCCCATTTGAAGCTTGCAGTTTTTATGTTTGTAGAGCCAATAAAAGTCATATCCCTGCATCAGTTGATAGGCGAATTCCGTATAACTGATACCAGTTTCACCTTCAATGCGCTTCCTGACACTATCTTTAGACATCATGTAATTCACGCTAATATGCTTGCCCACATCCCTCAGAAATTCGATAAAGCCTAATCCTTTGAACCAGTCGTAGTTGTTTACAATTTCAGCCTTGTTTTTCCTTTCAGCTGAAAAGTCGAGGTATTTTTGAAGTTGTTTGCCAACTCCGGTTACATTTTTTGCTAGGGTTTCTTCGTTTAACAGGTTTCTTTCTTCGCTTTTCCCACTGGGATCTCCAACCATACCCGTTGCGCCGCCAACTAAGGCTATAGGAGTATGGCCAGCCTGTTGTAAGTGATATAGTAACAAAATGGGAACTAAACTGCCAATATGAAGGCTATCAGCTGTAGGGTCAAAACCAATATAAGCGGTTGTGGATTCTTTGTCAAGCTGCTCCTTTGTGCCTGGCATGATATCCTGTACTAATCCACGCCAGCTGAGTTCTTCTATCAGGCCCATTTTTGAATAATTTAAGCAAAAGTAAAGCAGAAAGGGTTGACTTGCAAAATCATGCAATATGAAGCCCTCTAAAGCGTTATTAATCATTGAATTTATGCGTTTTATGGCATATTGGGCATGGAGAAGATGTAACTTTACATCGGGATTTTTGACCCTAACATCCTTTGACTCAACGCATGAGTTTATTTTTTGGCAAAACAGACAGCATCTGAGAACAATATCTACCAAGAAGAATAATCGCTTAATTCGTTTACCGAAATCCCATTTTCGTAAGCTTGCCTTACTTATTGTGGTTGTTTTTGCATTTCTACCTGGAAAGAGTCAGTTCAGGAAATATTCAAATGAATTTTTAAACATAGGAGCTGGGGCTAGGGGATTAGCTATGGGTGGTGCCCAAGTATCTTCTGTGGGGGATGCCACCGCTGGGTATTGGAATCCGGCAGGACTTACTGACGTAAAAGATTATCCCGTATTGTCTATCATGCACGCAGAATATTTCGCGGGGATAGGCAAATACGATTATGCTTCATTGGCCATACCCATAGGTGACCCAACCATCAGAACACGAACCATTGGATTCTCTTTGATGCGCTTTGCCGTAGATGATATCCCCAATACCCTTTTCTTGGTTGAGCCTGATGGAACAGTCAATTACAATAACATTCGCTCGTTTTCATCTGCCGATTATGCTTTTTTATTTTCCTATGCTCAAGTGATTTATGGCGATGATGATCAAACGTTTTCATTTGGCACCAATGCTAAAGTGATTCATCGAAATGTAGGAAGTTTTGCCAAAGCATGGGGATTTGGGCTTGACGCCTCTTTGTCTTATCATTCTAAGAAATTTAATTTCGGACTTGTTGCCCGCGATGTTACGACCACCTTTAATGCCTGGCAGTTTCATTTTACTGATCGCGAAAAAGAAGTGTTGTATTTAACGAATAATAAAATTCCAGTAAAGTCAACTGAGTTAACGGCACCTCGTTTAATTCTTGGTGCATCCTACAACATAAACATTTCAGATAATTTAAAATTAATGCCAGAAGTAAATTTGGATGTTACATTTGATGGACGAAGAAATGTGTTGATCTCTTCCTCGCCTGCGAGCATTGATCCTAAGGTGGGAATGGAACTCGGCTTCAAAGAGATTATCTTTGGAAGAGTAGGCATAAATAATTTTCAACAAGGATTAAAGGATGGTGATTCTACCAATACCAAAAAAGTATGGATATATCAGCCCAGTGCAGGTGTTGGATTTAAAATTAAAAACGTGCAGGTCGATTATGCCTTCACAAACCTGGCTAATCAATCGAATCCGTTATACAGTCATATTTTTTCGTTGAAATTAAATTTGATAAAAAAAGAGAATAATTAAGCATGTGTAAGAAGTCATTATATGCCCCACTGTTTGTTTTGTTTTTCCTTACCCTAGGGTCGGGAAAACTGCACGCGCAGTATAATAATGAATGGATTGATTATAGTAAAACATATTATAAGTTTAATGTTGGACAAAATGGACTGTATCGTATTCCATATAATGCATTACAGAATGCGGGACTATCAACTACCCCGTTTGAGCAATTTCAGTTGTGGCGTAACGGAAGAGAGGTGGCAATCTTTACCAGCACTCCAAGTGGTATAATGTCGCCCAATGATTTTATTGAATTCTATGGTGTGATAAACGATGGTAAAGCAGATGCAGCTTTGTACAAAAAACCTGAATTTCAATTGGCTGATAAATGGAGTTTGCAAACCGATACATCGGCTTATTTCTTAACAACAAGCGATGGTCAGCATGCTCGTATTCTCGATGCTCAAAATAATGTAGCAGGGAATCAATTAGCACCTGACACCTATTTTCAATATACCCTTTCAAAAAACTTTAGAGACCAGATTAATCCTGGTGAAGGAAGATCGGTGAGTGTCTATGTTTATTCCTCTTCGTATGATAATGGAGAAGGATGGACGAGCAATAATATTCAATTGGCTACTCCATTGGTTGATCAATATAATGACTTGTATGTTGCTCCTGTAGGGGGTGATGCAAGTTTAAAGGTCAGCGCATTTGGAAATACGATGAATCCAAGAACATTTTCTGCATCGGTGAATGGGAATGTCTTGTTTGATCAGGCTATGGATAATTATACGGCTGTTCGAAAATCGGTAACGTTTTCAAGTACATTACTTGGCCGAAGTGTTGATACGATTCGTATTACCAATAATACGTTTATTGGCAATGATCGAATGGTGCTTGCGAATTATGAGTTGACCTATCCTCGCCAGTTTAATTTTGGTGGTGCTTCACTTTTCGAGTTTAGCTTAGCGGGAAGTTCGGTTGGAAATTTTATAGAGATTAGCAATTTTAATGGAGGTAGTTCTGTGCCAATTTTATATGATCTTTCTAGCAGCAGGCGTTATCTAGCAGAAGCATCATTGCCTGGCAAATATCGTTTTGCCTTGCCAGCAGGGGGTACTCGCAATTTAGTCTTGATGAATGCCTCTGATACAGCAGTGCATATCGTTAATGCCTTGACACAAAAAGTCTTCACTGATTTTTCTCAGTCGGCTAATCAGTCCAATTATATAATGATCTCGCATCCTAGTTTAGCGGCAAGCAGCAATGGCGATGCATTGGAAAACTATCGTGCTTATCGAGCAAGTGCTGTGGGTGGAAGTTTTTTAGCGAAGTTGTATTACATAGATGAGTTGGTTGATCAGTTTGCCTATGGAATAAAGAAGCACCCATCAGCGGTAAAGAATTTCATCAATTATGCACGCAACTTTTTTTCACCAACACCACGTTATGTGTTATTGATTGG
>CAJBBV010000188.1 GCA_903951405.1 uncultured bacterium | reverse complement strand
TACTAATAAAAGGCTTCTGCAAGGACAGGAA
Organism: uncultured bacterium; assembly: GCA_903951405.1. GTDB lineage: Bacteria > Bacteroidota > Bacteroidia > Chitinophagales > Chitinophagaceae > Pollutibacter. The sequence goes on along the minus strand of CAJBBV010000188.1, from coordinate 1,651 downwards.
GACTTCAAACAAATTCTAAGCCGTGTAAGAATAGGGAAACCATCAGAACAAGATAAAGATATCATCTTGTCATTAAGTTTTCACAGGCTACCATGTCATCTTCGGCAGACATTTGAAAAAAGCTCCGATACAATATTTTTATTTGCCACACGGGAAATGTGCTCTGAGCATAATTTTAAAAAATTAGGTGAAAACAACGACACGAATAATCCAGTTGCATTCATTAAACATAAACTACCAAGGCAAATAAAAAATAACCAAAATGATCAAAACACAATACCTGAAATTACATGTTTCAGCAGAGGATGCAAAGTCTCAATTAAAGGGAAAAACTTTTGCCCTCATTTGGGACTTTACAACGGCGCAATTGGAACAGTGATAGAAATAGTGTACAAGCCAGGAGACAATCCAAACACAGGACAGCTTCCATTGTATGTAGCGGTAGATTTTCCAGGCTACTTGGGGCATTTACCGGAACATGGCTCATATATATGGCACGATAAAATTCCAACAACAATACCAATACCAATGGTAGATACAATAGACGAAACGACCAAAAAAAACATAACATATTGCCCGTTGGTGCTATCATTTGCAAGAACGATACATACTTTCCAGGGTCAGTCTGCAGGACCCACAAATAATAATATTAAAAATCCTGTGGCGCGTATAATTTGTGATGTTGGAACACCAAGGTTTGAAAGCCAAAATATTGGTTTGTTTTACACAGCTCTAAGTAGAGCAACAACAATAGGGTCACAAACTAATACACGACAAGACAGTGCTATATTTTTTACGCAGTCATTAGATAAAACAAGGCTTGACAGGCTGACTACAAAAACAGATAACACAGAATATGATATGATAAAGAAAAGAAAAGAATGGGTGACTCTTCTTGAAAAGAACATGGGAACACTAGATAATGTGACCGAAAATTGTATTCAGAGAACATTTCAATGGGCTACATCACAAGAATATACGATCATGGATATTGAAAGAGTTATAAATGCATAACTCTCGATAAAAAATTAGAAATATACAAATTGTATATTTCTAATTTACGTTATTAGAACGTTAAAAGTTAAATATGTTCAGAAGGATGAAATGACAGGCTGGACCAAGAGTATTTAAAATCATACACCTCGATAAAATAATATTAATATACAAATGGTATATTTCTAACTTACGTTATTAGAACGTTCAACATAAAAGCATGAAATCAGAGGCTGGACCAACAGTATTTTAGATACTTGTTACTGCTAAGCTGATAATTCTACTGTGTACAATAAGTGTGATATAAATATACGGTATTTTGACGTTATATGGACAGTTATTCCGTTAAACCTGCCAGCCCCCTAATTGTCCTTCCAATGGTGTATTCAAATCTGTATATATTTTACTTCTAAAGTGAAATCTGGCGAAGTATATGGTGGAATGGCCGGGCCCTACGGACCCCGGCCGATATAGGTATCGAAGTAACGCGGCAGAAGTACGACCGGGCATACCATTTTGCAACAGTTCTGGATCTTTAATAAGTTCGCGAGCACTGCGACGAGTTTAGGAATCGTCTTACTAGTAACATCGCGCGTATTCATAAGTTGAAATAGGTCGTTTGTACTGCTTGGGTTGAGTTGGTGGATTCGTAGTGGCT
>CAJBBV010000187.1 GCA_903951405.1 uncultured bacterium | reverse complement strand
TGCCGGCAAACTAGAAAAGTCATCTCCTGATTTTTGGGCTGCTAGAGCAATGGAAACGTTCAAGCAAGATGACGGGCATTTTGATAGGGGGATCTTCTCTATTTATCTTTTCAATATTTTAAGGTTGGAGCCAGGGCAAGCAATTTTTCAGGGAGCTGGGATGCCGCATGCCTATTTAGAGGGACAAAACATTGAGTTGATGTCTAATTCAGATAATGTACTGCGCGCAGGGCTAACACCAAAACATATTGATATCCCAGAACTACTTTCAAATACTGCATTTGTTCCAACAACTCCTTCAATCATGGATGGGCTGTTAGGCCTTCCTCATCAAGTATATGATTGTCCAGTGAATGATTTTATACTTTATGCAGATTGTATTCAGGCGGGAGAAGAGAGGGTAATTTCATTTGAAGCACCTGGTATTTTGTTAGTTATGGAAGGGTCAGCTTCCTGGTCAACTCTAAATGCTTCCATTGATACTAGTGGACTAGATTCATTATTTGTTTCTGCTGGCGAAGAACTGAAGATTAGGGCCAACTCAAAAACATCCTTCTTTATAGCCACCGTCCCTTCAACTCCTTCAACCCCTTCAACCTCTTCAACCCCCAACGCCTAACTCCCAACTCCCAACCCAAGCGTTCAGCGTCCAGCGCCAAGCGTATTGTATTCAACCTCCAACCCCTTCAACCTAGCTATACACATCATGAGGATAACTGTCCGCCTCTTTTCTTTTGTGGGAATTTTAAAACCTTATTTTTGCTATAGAAACTGATTATATGAAACTTACTCGATATACTGTTATTTCTTTTTTGTTGTTAATTGTTATTGCTTCAGTTTACCGCGCTATACCCGGACGACCTTGGGGATTCGCTCCACAGTTTGCAATGGCCATATTTGGTGGTGCTGTTTTAAAGGATAAAAAGCTAGCATTTTTGCTTCCACTTCTTTCGATGCTGCTTTCAGACTTACTCTATCAAGTTTTATTTATCAATGGGTTGACCCCAATTGCTGGTTTTTATAGTGGTCAAGTGGAAAATTATCTATTATTTACATCGCTAACTGTGGTTGGATTTTTTGTAAATAAAAATAATGTTCGCTCAATATTAAAAGGATCTATTGCTTCTCCAACTCTTTTCTTTTTTGCATCAAATTTTATGGTGTGGATTGGTAATGGCGGATTGCAACGGACAAAGACTATAACTGGACTTATGCAAACGTATGTTGATGGGATTCCGTTTTATGCGAATAGCCTCTTGGCAACCGGAGTTTTCAGTACCATTTTATTTGGAGCGCACTATTTATTTGTTAGAAGAGCTGAGGCGGAGCAAGCAGCATAAGTTTTAGCAGAACTCAATTTTTATATCCCACATCCTCTATTAGTCCTGCGCCATCTGCAGCAGTGGTGGCAAGCTCATCACAGCGTTGATTATATGGATTTGACGCATGGCCTTTAACCCATGTAAATCTAATCTGATGGCCCATCGCAAGTTCATGGTATCGTTTCCACAAATCCTTATTCTTTTTACCTCCTTTGAAATCTGTCTTAATCCAATTGCCGAGCCAGTTTTCTGAAACTGCCCTAACCACATATTTGCTATCTGAAAATACTTCAATGTCTAATCCTGAACGTGTCAATGATTCCAAGGCAGCAACAACAGACATTAGTTCCATCCTGTTATTGGTTGTGTGAATATAGCCCTGGGAAATTTCTTTGCTCTTGCCATTCCAAATCAAAATAGCACCATAGCCGCCTCGGCCTGGATTTCCTCTTGCAGATCCATCAGTATAGATTGTTAGGCCCTGTTGATTAATCATCGATTTTAATTTCACGTTACAGGTAAAAATCAATCCCCGTTCTTGTTGGATACGGGGATTGATTTAATATAATTTAGTCAACTGATTGCATCTATTCTATTACAGTTACTTTAATCGTATTGGTTGGTAAATGTAAATCGATAGGAGTACTTCCTGTATTTACCACTACATCACCCTTAGCAATGAATCCTCTTTCTTTTAGAATTTTAATTTGGTCTGAGATGATTCCATCTAGACTTTCCTCTTCTTCGTAAAGAAAGGCTCTTACTCCCCAACTTAAACTCAACTGATTTACTAATGAACGTTCCTTTGTAAAAACATAGAGTTGAGATTTTGGCCTATAGGAACTAAGCATAAATCCAGTATAGCCAGATTGTGTCATACCAATTAAGGCATCGGCATTGGTGTTTTCGGCAAGTTTACATGCTGTCAAACATACCGCATCACTAATAAAGGTGGGAGAGTGCGGAAGTGGTTTTATATCCTCATCACGATTGTATTTATATTCTGTCTTTTCAGCCTCGATGATGATTTTGCGCATTGTTTCAACCACAAGAACTGGGTGCATGCCTGTAGCGGTCTCACCACTAAGCATTACAGCATCAGCCCCTTCTAGTACCGCATTGGCCACATCGGTGCTTTCGCTTCGATTCGGTTTTACGCGATCTATCATGCTTTCCATCATTTGAGTAGCCACGATAACTGGCTTTCCTCTATGTAGACATTTCCTGATAATTTGACGTTGTATTAAGGGGACTTTTTCGATTGGTACTTCAACACCAAGATCACCTCTTGCGACCATGATGCCATCTGATTCAAGGATGATTTCACGGATATTTTCAAGTGCTTCAGGCATTTCAATTTTTGCAATAACCTTTGACTTGCTGTTGTTTTCTTTTATAATTTTTTTGATGCCTGTTATATCTTCTACACGGCGAACAAACGAAAGTGCAATCCAATCTAATTCTTCTTTCAAAATAAACGCGAGGTCAATTAAATCTTTTTCGGTTAGGGCCGGAAGAGATATTTTTGTATCAGGAAGGTTTAGCCCTTTTTTAGATGAGATAATCCCACCCAATTTTACTTTCACTTTCACATCGCCATTTGGCATGATCTGGTCCACTACTACTTCAATTTTTCCATCATCGATCATGATGGTATTACCAACGAGTACATCACCCGCTAGATCAGGGTAGGATACATAGATCTTTTCAATTGTCCCAATCACTTTTTCATTGGTAAATGTTAGGATATCGCCCTCTTTAACCAACAGAGAATTGTTTTCAATTTCCCCCACCCGAAGTTTTGGCCCTTGAAGATCTCCAAGGATTGCAATATTATAGGGTTCTGTAGCGCTTATTTTTCTGATAGAGTCAATGATCCTTTTCTTATCCTCATGAGCACCATGTGAAAAATTCAATCTAAAGACGTTAACCCCCGCTTTTACCAATGCAAGCAATTGTTCATAGCTATCACAAGCTGGACCTACAGTGGCTACGATCTTAGTTCTATGTATAGTGTGCTCTTGGGCAGCGTCATTATTCATGTCTTGATAAAAATACTTTCCAATGTTTTTGCTCATATAGTTTAATTCAATGATTAGAATAAAAAAAACAGCCCTATAGCTGCTGTTTGAAATTTAACTGGCTAATATCTTAACGATTTTTAACCATTCTTCACTTATCTTTTGTTTTGCTTTGACTGCATTATCGAGTGGAGTGTAATACATTTTGTTGTTTACGATACCCACCATAACGTTTACTTTTCCTTCAAGTAAACACTCTACAGCTGAATAGCCCATTCTGCTGGCTATTAACCTATCCATACTAGAAGGGGAACCTCCACGTTGAATATGGCCTAGAATAGCTACACGTATATCAAAGCCAGGTATTCTATCCTTAATTACTTTAGCAAGATCATTTGCGCCACCAAAATCATCACCTTCAGCGACAACTACTATGTTAACGAGTTTTTTTCTTTTTTCTTTCTCCTGTAAGGAGGCTAAAACCTGCTCGACATCTGTTTTTTTCTCTGGGATTAAAATATGCTCTGCTCCAGTGCCTATACCAGAATGAAGGGCAATGTATCCTGCATCTCTACCCATAACCTCTACAATAAACAATCTGTCATGGGCGTCAGCGGTATCCCTTATTTTATCAATCGCCTCAACTGCAGTATTTACTGCTGTGTCGAATCCTATGGTAAAATCAGTTCCTGCTATGTCTTTATCTATCGTACCGGGAATTCCAATGCAGGGTATGTCAAATTCATTAGAAAATATCTGTGCACCTTTAAAAGAACCGTCACCACCGATAATGACTAGTCCGTCAATACCATGACTTTTAAGGTTTTCATACGCTTTTGCACGTCCTTCTTTAGTCATGAACTCCTTGCACCTAGCTGTCTTAAGTATAGTCCCACCACGTTGTATAATATTGGCCACACTACGGGAGTCCATCCGGTTAATATCGTTGTCTATCATACCTGCATATCCTCTAGTTATGCCAAATACTTCTAAACCATGGTATATGCCAGTTCTAACTACTGCACGAATACATGCGTTCATACCAGGAGAATCTCCTCCAGAGGTCATTACACCAATTTTACTCACTTTTTTTTGCATCGGATCAATTAATTGACTTGGGTTAGATGGCGAGCCTTCTAAAAGCACTTTTTAAGGGCTTTTAGTGGTGCAAATTTACCAATTTTAAGTGATACTTAGCCCTATGTTCACAACTTTGATATTCTAATTCTCCATCGATCTGTTTGATTAAATTGGACTGAGGATTGACTAGAAAAGAGCAAGTGGTTAATAAGGGGGAGTTAAGAAAAAATTTCAGCTAGTGCAGACTTAAATGCCGTTGGCGTATACCCCAATTCATCCAGGGCTTTTTTTATCTTGAACCCTGTCCGTTGAGGCCTCATTCCAGGTTGGGAAAACGTGGTGGCATCAACCGGGGTAATCAATTGCTCATCTAGTTCAAGGTATCGAGCCACTTCAATGGCCATTTGGTAAGGTGTCATAATTTCATCACCTGAAATATGGTAAATCCCCTTAGCTTGTCGCTCAACAACTTCAATAATTCCTTTTGCTAAGTCTGGAATATAGGTAGGGGTCCTGATTTGATCATTTACTACCTTAATTGGTTTTCTTTCCACGAGATTATCCCTTACCCAGTAAATGAAATTTGAACGCTTGATGTGATCAGTTTTGCCATAAAGTAAGACCGTTCGAATGATTGACCAATCAAGTCCGCTCTGAATCAGGTATTGTTCAGCTAGCTCTTTCGTCTTTCCGTAATAATTCACGGGAGCAGTTTGGTCGGTTTCTACATATGGACCATCATCGCCACTGAATACAAAATCTGTAGAAATAAAATGAAAGGCGGCATTTACCTCTTTGGCTGAGTGGATCAACTCTATAGTTGATTGTGTATTAATGCTATAGCAACGTTCTTTATTCAATTCACAATCATCTACTTGTGTCATTGCTGCTGAATGAATTATGGCGTCAGGATTAAAGGCATCAATAAGATGTTTAGACGCGATTTCATCTGTAATGTCCATTGAAGCATAATTGCTTTTTTCATTGAATATCAATTGGTTATGCCGAAGCTCGCCTTTTCCGGTTGCCAGTAGGGAGTGACTGGTTTTTGCCAACTGTTCTGCAATGGCTGATCCAAGCATTCCATTGGCTCCAGTTAGCAATATTTTCATTTAATTTTTATTTAGTTAGACTATGTAAATACTTTATTATCAGTATTATATATAGTTATATTATGTTTTTTCTGCAAGCATTTTGAACCGAAGGAACATCTCTTCACTATACCAATTCCCATCGCGGGTTTGTTGTATTACTTCTTGATGGGCTCTCTTTTTATAGGCAAAGGCTTTCATGTCTGCCATGCTTTCCCATATACTAAAGGTAGCTTGTTTAACGAAAGGGATTTCCCCGATTCCAACAGAATACAAAAGTCCTTGGGTTTGGCTAAGGTCTTTTGATGCATGGGGAACGGCTCTCCAGAATTGCCCCAATTTACTGAGCCGTATGGTAGCTCTAGTCAGTACTCCGATTTTGCCAATTGGTTCCTCGCTACTTTTTCGTTGACTGACGAATGATTTTCCATCCCAGGTTCCATGGCCGGCATAGGGTTCTAATAGAAACCACGACAGGTTTACCTTAAAGAATCTCCACCAAAAGCGGATGAATCCACCTACCACAGAATCTGGATTAGGTTCCATGGTTTCTGGATTCTCTGTTTGAAAGAATACCATGATGGCCCATTGATTAAAATCTGGGTGAATATCGAAGGTCCCGTTTTTACCACAACCCATGAGTTTGTAGAAAAACACCTTTTTATTAAAGAAAAGGGGAATATGAAATATGGCCATGCTTAGGAAAGCGAAGGGGATATTGCGGTTTTTGTATTTTGAGATGATTAGAAATGCTTTCATTTCAAATCACTAAAAACTATTCTTCCACATCATACTCTCGATCGGCTTATTTGGCTGACTGCTGTATTTAGCATTCTTCTTCTGATTGTATTTCACCTCAATCTCGCCATCCACTGGGAAATAAATGAGCTGACCGATCGGCATGCCATGGTAAATCTTAACAGGTTGTTTCACAGAAATTTCTAAGGTCCAATTTCCACAAAAGCCAACATCTCCCTTTCCAGCTGTTGCATGGATATCAATGCCTAAACGTCCAGTTGATGATTTCCCCTCTAGAAATGGCACATGCTCGTGTGTTTCAGTATACTCAAGGGTAACACCTAAATAAAATAAATGGGGATACAATACAAATCCCTCATCCGGGATATCAAAATATTCAATTTCATTATGCTTTTTGGCATCCAACACATGATTCGTGTACGTTGCTAAGCATTTTCCTAAATGGACATCATATGAGTTACTGCCTAGACAATTTCTGTCGTATGGGGTAATTTTAATGGTTCCTTTTTCAATTTCTTCCAAGATGCGTAAGTCAGACAAAATCATTTTCTACAGTTTTTACCTCCCGAAATTCGTGATTTACGGTTAGCTTTTGAAGTCGATTTTTCAACAAAGTGTAAACAGCGTACCTTATTTTAAAATGCCCAAGTGTAGGTATCTAATGTCGCTCAATCGCTTAACTTTACAGCATGCCATTGGTTTTCACTAAAGATCATCACGGTTCTCAAATAGCCCTATGGAGTATAGAGGAAGAAGAGCCATTTTTTGCTGAACGAATACCCTATAGACCCGACTCCTCACATGCTGTTAAGCGACTTCAGCAGCTATCTTCTAGGTATTTACTTGAATTGATGCATCCCAGCTTTCCTTTTCATCAAGTTGAGCTTAGTACAGCGGGTAAGCCGATCCTACCAGAGTCAGTGCTCCATTTTTCATTGTCACATTGTGATGGCTTTTCAGCTGCTATGTTGGGTAAAAATGCTCCTGTTGGTATAGACGTGGAGCGCATCAATCCCCGGATTTTACGTGTCGAAACGAAATTTCTTAATGCTAACGAGTATGAATTGCTGTCAGGATGTAACGAGGAGAGTAGGGTGGTTTATGCCACGCTGTTCTGGAGTATTAAGGAGACGGTCTTCAAGTGGTGGGGTGATGGGGCAGTTGATTTTGCCGAGCAAATTCAAATAAAGAAAATTGAGCTGTTAGACCAAGGAAAGGCAGTGATTGAATTCGGAACAGATTCGGAAAAGATGCTATTCGTTGATTATATACGATATCAAGATACCTGGGTTACCTACGTTGAACATTGAGGGGTAAAAGAAACTCCTTTATCAAGTAAGTATATAACCAACTTAATAAAGGAGTTAACCTGTTTTATTTCTTATTTCAATCCTGCAATCAATTTTTCATTTAATGCTACGTAATCTGAATTTTGTGCAGCTTTCGCTAAGTCTATTGATTTAAGTGCAGCAGCTTTTGCATCGGCTTTTTTACCTTGAAGTGCTAAGCATTTTGCTTTTTGATGCCACATCCAGAATGCATTAGGAGTCAGCTCAATGGCTTTGTCAAACCAAAGTGAAGCTTTAGTTAAGTCTTTGCCATTGTCCATATAATACATAGCCGCATTAAAATAGGGCCTGTTATCCGCATTCATTAAATTATCAATTTGCCCCATAATTTTGGTGTCAACATCCTGTTTAATGGAGAAGGAAACAGCTGTTTGATCCCAAATCAACATCATTTCAATTGAATTATTTTTTACTTTATCAAATGAAATCATGAATGTCTCAATTGAAAAGGGTAGTGAATTGGCTGTAGCTGTAAGCCTCACCACGTCCATATCTTGTTTGTAGGCAGCTGGAGAGGTAACATCAAGTTGTTTTGTAATGATGATGGTCCACTCATATCCACCAGGAATAGTAAGTAGCCCATATTTGCCTGCAGCAACTTTTGTGCCTCCTATAATTACGTCCTCGCTGAAGGTTAGGGTAGTGGCTCCATTCGCTCCAGTACGCCAGATTGCTCCATAAGGAACTAGATCTCCAAATATGCTTCTTCCTTTCATACTAGGCCTAGAATAGGACAGTTCTATTGAACCAAGTCCAAACTCCTGTTTAATGTTTTGTGTAGTCGAAGTGGATGGAACTTTTAAGCCTTGAGCAAGGCTGAACGAATAGGTTGCAAGGGTTAATAAAACGAGAAGTGTCTTTTTCATTTAACTATATTTTGATTGTAAGATAAAACAAAAACTAAGGCAATAGGTTTCAGTAGATGATTATTTATTTTTAAATCCGGGATGATATTTATTGAGTGTATCACGTAAAAAATTTCGATCCAAGTGGGTATAAATCTCTGTAGTGGTAATGCTTTCATGACCAAGCATCTCTTGTACGGCCCTCAAATCTGCTCCACCCTCAACAAGGTGTGTAGCAAAGGAATGCCTGAAAGTATGGGGCGAAATGGTTTTTTTGATATTCGCCTTCATCACCAGATCTTTTATAATGTAGAATACCATGATGCGTGACAAGGATGTACCTCGTCTATTTAAAAATAAAATGTCTTCATGTCCTTTTTTTTCAGTCATCTTAGATCTAATCTCATTTACATAGATAAGGATATGTTTTATAGCCTCTCCTCCAATTGGAATTAGTCTTTCCTTATCGCCTTTGCCTATTACCCTAACGAAACCAATGTCTAAATACAAATGTGATCTTCTTAAACTTATTATCTCACTAACCCTTAAGCCACAACTATAAAGGGTTTCAAGCATAGCTTTATTTCGTGTGCCTTCTGTCTTACTTAAATCAATTTGAGAAATGATGAGTTCGATCTCTTCAAAAGTCAGGGTATCAGGAAGTGCCTTTTTCAATTTAGGCGCTGAAAGCAATTCTGTAGGATCTGTTTTGCTAATTTGTTCCTGCAGGCAGTATCTATAAAAAGATTTAATCCCGGAAATAATTCTGGATTGAGAGCGTTCGCTCATCCCAAGTTCTGTAATCCATCGTGTATACGCTTGAAGCTGATGTAACGAGATATTGTCCGGTCCACCTTGTATTTCATTCAACTCAATGAATTGGATTAATTTGTCCAAATCTAGCCCATACGCCTCCACTGTATTGGGAGAGAGCGATTTCTCCAATTGCAGATGCATCAAAAAGCCCTTCTTATATGAGTTCCACATGTTTTAAGTATTTCCTAGGCTTAGTTCTGTATTAATCATTTAATCCATTAAATTCGCACCTCAATATTACCACTAATTTAATAAGTAAGTAAGGCATGGAACCAATCAACCTTCGTTCATTCAAAATAAAGTCTGGAAAAAATAAAAGGAAGATGCGTCTTTTTCTTACTAAGGTTGAAAAAAATCCTCCACGTGGACTAGATAAACTAGCTGAAAAAATAGAAAAAGAAGTTTGGCAAGAAGTAGATTGTCTTACCTGTGCAAATTGTTGTAAATCCATGACGCCTACCTTTACAAAAAAAGATATAGTACGCATCTCTGCACATTTTGATCAAACGCCAGACGAGTTTAAGGAAAAATGGCTTTATCTAGATAACAATGGTGATTGGATGAATACAAGAACTCCTTGTCAGTTTCTAGATAAAAAAACAAATATGTGTTCCATCTATGCAATACGTCCAGCCGATTGCGCTGGGTTTCCGCATCTTGCAAAAAAGAAAATGGTTGAATATATTCATGTGCACAAGCAGAATGTAGAATACTGTCCTGCAACCTACAAGATGGTCGAAAAGATGAAAGAAATGTTGTCTAAATAATTGGCTTAGAAAGGATACCCAATAGCAAATTGAAAGGTTGGCTTATTCCAAACTTGGTCTACAAACCATCCACCACTTTTCGGAGTATAGAATCGCTTGATATTATCGTTACCTGTGTTCAACGGACTATACCGTGGATCTTTTACTGGGAATCCAAGATCAAAACGAAGTACGAAATAATTGAAATCAAGTCTTGTTCCAAATCCTGATGCAACGGCAATATCTTTCCCGAGTCTATTCAAAGTAAAACCTGCATTTTTCAGCGTGCCATCAAGGTCATTTCTGAACCAAATATTTCCTACATCGGTGAACACAGCTCCTTTCATCCAAAATCCATAGAATTGAAATAGGTTGAATCTATATTCAGCATTGGCTTCAAGTTGAACATCAGCATACTTATCATTGAATGTACCCGATGCAACGGTATCATAAAAGATATTGGAACCTATTCCAAGTTTTCTGATAGACCATCCGCGCATGCTGTTTGGGCCACCAGCAATAAAGCTTTTAAAGAACGGAAGGGTTACTTGTCCTTTTTTCGATTCGGTTCTAAACGCAAAGCCCGCTCCGGCAAACGCTCGAAGGTGCAAACTGCTATTCTTATTATTGATGATATGTTTGAACTCTGCATCAAGCTTTATGAAACGATATAAGTTGCTAAGCGCCTTGCCGTTTTTAGTCAGGTTTTTGAATATGGCACCTGTTGTGATGCCACTCTCTTCTGCATAAAGTTTAAGAAGGCTTAAGTGTCTAGTGGCATTGGGCGTCAAGTTCCTATTGAACATGGCATTCATGCCAATTAATAATCCGTTATTGTATGTATATAGCAATAGGGGAAAATTTTTAATGGATTCAAGGAAAAGACTATCAGGGCGAAACTGTGTATACTCTAAGCTGATGGGCCTGACCTGCCAAGAACTAAAGGGGTTTGGTTTCCACTCATATCCCATGAATAGATTAAAGGTATTCAATTGGAAAAACTGAAAACGGTCTATGTATGATACATCAGCGGATACAATAGTTCTTGCTTGTTGAAAATAAGACTTAATGCGATTGCTTACAGGAGCAACTAACCATGGAAAAGTAAGTCGATTCGTAAGCGTAATTTCTCCGGATAGAATTTTTTGAAAATTATTGAATTCAATACCAGTACGTAAATTATTTTCAAGTTGAATGGCCTTCCTCCCAATATTTCTATTTCGAAGGGTAAAATTATTGGCAAGCCCAACGCGTCCACTTCCTACTTGAATTAGTTGTGAAGTGTTGATGATACTACTCCCCTCTAAATCGATGCTGAAGTATTGCTTTTTTGCTGGCTGTAATCTAAGTGTATAATTCAGTTGTTTTTTTAAGTCATCAATTTCAGAGCTGATGTTGATGTTTTGCCATGCACCAAGTTTGTTGAAATTATTAAGTGTTTTGCTGTAGTTCTCTCTTTTGAATACAGTTCCCGGAATCAACTCAATATATTTACTAATAAACCCTGTATCAAATGTATTGTGTAAAGAATGTATCTCAATGAAGGCAGAATCGGCTGAGATTTCTTTCTTTTTCTCAATTGTATCTTCTGATGATAGATCAGGGTAAATAATAAATTGACCTACTTTATATTGAAAGTAGTGAGTGCTATCCATCTTGCCTCGCAACCTGAAAAACAGATTTACTTCGGGTTGCTCAGATTTTTGTTGAATTCGGGTAAGTGCTCTAGTGTATTCTATTGGGTCTAATGTTGCATCAAGAAGTTCAGTATAATTTGTGTCGGCCTCTGCAATGATATCTTGCTTGGATATCTTATAATATCCTTTATTTTGAAAAATCTCAATCAATCTATTTATTTCTAAGTCGATTGTTTGATATTCAAATGGTTTTCCCTGTTTGAGTTGAGCGTTATTTTTTTCACTATTGGCGATCTGTTGCAGTGCAGAATCAATAAAACCATATTCAATGCTGCCAATGGTGTATTGTGGCCCCGGTTCAATAACATAATTCGTGCGAATACGAACTTGTTTATGTCTAAATAATGTGTCTAGTTGAAAATTAATTTGACTTCTTCTATACCCAATGCTGCTCATGGTGTTTTTTACATTTTGTGCAGATTGAATAACTTGTTGTTCGTTGTATAGATTCGGGCTATCAATTATAGAGACTGGAATGACCCAAGGAAAGGAAGGCCAAGGTATTTTAGTGGCTATCCTAATCTGAGCACTGTCTTCAATTTGGGATAAAAGAGTACTCTTTATTTCAACCTTTTTCTGCTTTGGAAAGCTACCATTGAATTTTATGTTATTTTCGAAAAAAAAAGCTGTATTCTTAGGGTAGCGCTTAACGATTGTACATCCTGATAATAGGAATGTGATCATCAATACACCCAATAGACTGTATAAAGCATTTTTCAAAAACAAGTAGTAAGAATTATTAGTTTGAAATGTTGAATAAATCTGATGTCAAATATATCCAAAGTTTAGCCCATAAAAAATATAGGGACGAATCAGGTGTTTTTATCATAGAAGGAGTGAAAATGGTTGATGAGCTTCTAAACTCTTTTCCTGAAAGGGTCTTAGAGGTGTTTGCAACTCAAAATTGGACGGAAACTAGGCAGGGAATTGTGAAAAACTTAACTCAGTTGAGTATAATTAATGATGACGAGCTTAAGAAAATCTCCCAATTAACTACGCCAAATGAAGTGCTTGCATTGGTCTCTAAGCCTTCTCATCTAGACAAAATTGATTTATTGCATGGGATAACGGTCATGCTAGATGAGATTCAAGATCCCGGAAATTTGGGGACCATCATCCGATCTTGTGATTGGTTTGGTGTTAAGAATATCGTCTGCTCCCCACGTACAGTTGATGCCTTTAATACTAAAGTTATTCAAGCCTCGATGGGAAGCATCATGCGAATCAATATTTTTTATGAAGAGTTAATGGATGTTATTGATCAGTTTAAAACTATCCCCCTCTATGCTGCAGAATTATCTGGTCAATCCATATTTGATTTCAACTTTACGTCTCCAGCAATATTAGTTATTGGTAACGAGGCAAGAGGCGTTTCACCTAATATTAGTCTACGCTCAACGCATAAGGTATCTATTCCACGTTATGGTAATGCGGAATCACTTAACGCAGCTGTAGCGACTTCAATTATTTTGTCGAGCATGACAAAATAAGTTTATTTAAATCTCAAGGCTTTTGAGGGATTGATTTTTCTACTGATAAGGGTAGGAATGAATAGAATTGCCAATGAGATAAGAGCAGTTCCTCCCGACACAAGCAGTAGATCTTGATATCGAATATCAACTGGTGCTATGTTAACGTAATATGCTTCTTCATTAAGCCGAATAAATCCTGTATATTTTTGGAGAAAGCAAATAGCTAAGCCCAGTATCGTTCCGTACATTATGCCAATTCCTGATATCCAAGATCCATAAGCCAAAAATGTTCGTTGGATTTGTATATCTCTGGCACCAAGAGCTTTTAAAAGTGCAATCATACTTGTTCGTTCTAGTAGAAGTATAATCAAGCATGTAATTAAATTGATGAGAGCAACGATAGTCATGATCGTAATGAGAATGACCTTGTTTGTATTCTGAAGGTTTAACCAATCAAATATCTCAGGAGATAGTTCCCTAAGGGTTTGGGCATTCCATCCAGAGGGGAGCTTCTCATACATTTCAGTGGCTGCAACTTCCATTGTGAATGGATCATGTACGTTAATTTCATAGCCTCCAATATCTCTTGAACTCCATCCATTTAATTTTTGAATGAGCTTTATATCTCCTATGGCATAAAGCTTATCGTATACATCAATTCCTGTTTTGAACAGCCCGCTCACCCTCAGCTTTCTTGTTCTAGGAGCAGACCCATCTGTTTGTATAAAATAAATCAGCACAAATTTTCCTACATCTGTACCCAATTGGTTAGCAGTATATTCTGACAGTGCAATATTGTCGCTGTAGGTGGCCTCATTAAAAGCCGGCCAATGTCCTTTTGTTAGGAATCTATTTATTTTATCAAAAGGGTAGTCTCCTGATATACCTTTCATTAAGATGCCTTCAATGGTTCCATTCGCATTGAGTATAGCAGATTTGGTTGCAAAAATGCTGAACGATGATACATGCGAATTATGACCAATCATGTATTCAGCCGTATCGTTTCGTATAATTGGTGTTTCCTCAGCAATATTTGCTCTGAGTGGTTCAAAATGCTGTACCCGAATGTGCCCCCAAAAACCGAATATTTTCTCTGCAATTATCTTTTGAAATCCATTAATGAAGGATAAAGAAACAATCATTGCTGCCACGCTGATCGTTGTAGCTGCAATCGATATGCGCATTATAAATGATGAGAATGCCTTTTTTTTTGCTGAGATTAGGCGCTTAGTTATAATGAGAGATAAATTCAAGGAGAAGTGCTTGTCAAGTAAAAATACAACTCATTGAGGAAACTCACCAAAGAAAAGCCGATGCTATTGAAACCGTAGCCTGCGCAAACCAGTTGAATAAATGACTAATTTAGTTCTCTAAACGATATTGATGAACAAGTCTATAGTGCTTTTTCTTTTTATGCTATTTTTGGTAGGTTTAACCTTTGCTCAGCGATTACCAGATCAAGTGTATTTATCTAATATAAAAACGGTGAAGTTGAATCGTTTTGGCGATCCGTTGTCATATCCTGTGTTAGCCTTAAATTCTTCTGATCTACTGGAGTTGAATTACGATGACTTAGATGGTGGCGTTAAGAACTATTACTATACCTTGACATTATGTAATGCAGATTGGACTCCAGCACAACTTAGTTATTTTGATTATGTTAAAGGATACTCACAAGTTAGAATAAACACCTACCGTAATTCTTCTATTTCACTGACCCGTTATACGCATTATCAAGCCACATTACCTGACCGAAATTGTCAACCGATTAAATCGGGAAATTATTTATTAAAAGTTTTTTTAAATGGGGATACCAGCCAATTGGCTTTTACGAAGCGTTTCTTAGTAGTAGACAACAAGCTTAGTATGGCTATTCAAGTAACGCAACCATTTAATCAAGAATATTTTCAAACCCATCATCGTTTTCAAGTTCAAGTGGATACTCGAAATTTTGATGTACGCTATCCGCAACAGCAAATCCGTATTGAAATTCTCCAGAATTACCGTTGGGATAATAAGCTCACTTTAACCATGCCAACCTTCACTCGTCAGGAATTACTTCAATATAGTAATGAGAACGAGATGTTGATGCCAGCAGGTAAAGAATATAGATGGCTTAATCTTAGAAGTTTTAGGTTGCTGGGAGATCGAATTTCAAAGCAGCAAAACACGGATAGCAGTTTTAGTCTTTTTGTGAAAGAAGACCAATCTCGATTGCCTAAACAATATTTTTTTTATAAAGACAACAATGGCCTCTTCATCAATGAAACGATTGAAACAATCAATCCATTTTGGAATGCAGATTATGCCAAAGTTCATTTTTCCTATCGACCAACAAACAGCCTGCCTCGTGAAGCCGGAGATCTGGTCGTCTTTGGGGAGTTAACTAATTACGGCAAAGACCCTGAGGCAACATTGATCTATAATCCACAGAAAGGGGTTTATGAAACTGATCTTTTTTTGAAGCAAGGATATTACGATTACCAATATGCGTTGAAGGAAATAAAATCGGGCTCCATTCGATTTAACTCATCCTCAACTGAACAGGATGCATGGGAGACCGAAAATGTATACCTAGTGTTGGTCTATTTCAGGCCTCTTGGCGGGCGATATGATGAACTTGTATCAGTCCGTCAAGTAAGTAGTCAATTCAATAGAGGGATTCGTTGAGCTCATAGATTTCATCTAGATCTTGTTGATGAGTTCGGCATTTAAGTTTTCACTTATTCTCTTTAAAAAAAACCGTTATCTTTGCATCGGCAGGTCTTACACGACCAGCTCCTGCTGAACTCCCCCAGGACCGGAAGGTAGCAAGGGTAGGTGGTTGAGCGGTGCGATGTAATAAACCTGCCATTTTTTATTTTATATTACAAAATACATCTCACATGAAATTTTTTATTGATACGGCTAATCTTGCTCACATTAAGGAAGCTCACGATCTAGGCATTTTGGATGGTGTTACAACCAACCCTTCATTGATGGCAAAAGAAGGTATCAAGGGTGAGGAAAATATTCTAAAGCACTATGCAGATATTTGTGCTTTGGTGGATGGTGATGTTAGTGCTGAAGTGTTGTCTACTGATTTTGAATCAATGGTAGCGGAAGGTAAAATATTAGCAGCTATCCATAAAAATATTGTTGTGAAGGTTCCCATGATTAAGGATGGTATAAAAGCCATTAAGTGGTTCACTGATCATGGTATTAGAACAAATTGTACACTTGTATTTTCTGCAGGACAAGCAATTCTTGCAGCAAAGGCTGGTGCAGCCTATGTTTCACCTTTTATTGGAAGAATTGATGATAGCAGTTGGGATGGTATTGCATTGATTGAACAGATATCTCATATTTTTTCTATTCAAGGGTTTGACACCGAAATACTTGCAGCATCTATTCGTAATCCACTTCATATCGTAAGGTCTGCAGAAGCAGGAGCGCATATCTGTACTTGTCCGCTCGATTCAATTATGGGCTTGCTAAAACATCCACTAACGGATATTGGCTTAGCGAAATTTTTGGAAGACGCTAAGAAGATGTAGTCTGTTTGCACTTCTGGCACTTCCTGTTTAGTGCTAATAGCTATATTACATTATAGGTTCCACCAATAATTAAACTTCAACACAAGGGCCCTGTTCTTCACATTGAACGGGTATGGGTAATAGTTATCAGTATACACTATGAAAAGATCTGATGCAGGCTTATAGCGCCATTGAAATCGGGTATTGATATTGATGTTTTTCTGCTGGTTATTGTACTGAATAAACGTGGTGAAAAATAAGGTATTTGTAAACGTGACATCAATCCTCGGTCCAACTAGCCAAAAGGTATTCTTGTTCCAAGGCTGCGGTAAAATGATGTGATTATAGCTTGTGCTAATGGCTGCACTGAGATAGGGTTGTAGCCTGTATCCAAAGTCAGTGCTTATAAAACTTCTACTCCCTTGCGCAAAGTATCCTCCAAAACGAGTGGATATTGCATACGTAAAAAGTTGTTGAGGTTTTGATGTGAATTCTGTTCCTATAGCATTCCATCTGTGTTTGCTGCCAACAGAGAGCGTGTCCTTTCCGAAATTAGTTGGGTCAAAGGGGTTTAACAATTTGACAAAATCATAGGAAACCCATTGGGTTAATGTTGCTTGATTACGCAAGTTTAATGAATAGGCTATGTATGTTGTATTGTCTGTAAGCTTGAGCTGATCAGTATAGTAGCTATACGTAAAAAGCTTAACGGATTGGCTAGTTATTCTTTTATTCTTGTTAAAGAATGTCCATGATGCTCCAGGACTTAATTTTATATAATCTTTTCTAGGAACATAGCCCACTTCAGCATTGTATTGTCTTCCAACATATTCTTGTTGCCAGCTGAAGGTCCACTTCCTGCTGTTGTATTGTAAATTGGCAGCATGTACCCAATCTTCTTTACTAGTTGATTTTGAAAATGATTTTAATACAACAGCCTTTCCTGTCCAAAGATTATTTGGGGAAGCTAAATTGTATTCTACTCCTAGATTACGATTATATGGATTACTAAAGTAAGCGGGGTCTTTTTCATCGCGATGTAGCACCTGATCTCTATTTACAAAAAGTAAACCAATATTGGATCTGGCAAAAACGCGTCTTTGCAATGCAAGAACTGTGTAGTTTTGGGAAGGAGTTAATTTAGATACAACCCGGTCTGTTTGCATAGTCATTAATCCCAGTCGCCAATCTTTATTGATTTTTCCACTAAGGCGAGCACCAAGTTGAATAGGAGCGTTTAGACCAATTCTTCGTGAAAAAAATGGCCTAATTGTAGCATACCCAAAGTTTGAAAACTGATCTCCATTTTCTAAGAAAAATTGTCTTCTCTCCGGGAAAAATAATTCAAATCTATCCAGGTTGGTGATCTGTCTATCAATTTCAACCTGTGAGAAATCAGGGTTAATGGTTAAGTCGAGATTCAATGCTGAATTCACGGCTATTTTAGCATCTACTCCAACTTGCTTCCTATATAAAGTAGGTTGATGTTGTTCATGATCCTTACTCCCACCAGCTAAAACATAGGGTATTATAGATACATTACGACCAGCCTCAGGAGGGTCATCTTCCCAAATAAGACTACCAGAATAGGCTAATGCTGAAGTTGAAAACTGTCTTGGTATAGGGGTCCACGTGGATTTTTCAGCTACAGTAATATCGAGTCGACTAAAATTCACTCCCCATTTTTTTATACCTTGCTTGTATCGAATTGTCTTAAATGGAATTGATGCTTCCCAAATCCATTTATCAGGGTAGTTTTTAACCTTCGATGACCATTTATTATCCCAATTCAAATCAACGCGTGCTCCTTCATACATGGTGCCATCCCATTGGGCTCCTGCTGCATTTGAACCAAAACTAAAACCGTTAGTTTGGTCATCAAATGGATCCATGAATAAGAGGAAGTTATCATTTTTGCCGAAGGCAAAATCCCTCTTTAATGATTCTACCATATAAGGTTGATTCTCTTTATGGTAGCATATAGCAATGATATAAATATTCTTATCGTCAAAGCTCATCCTAACATCAGTCCTTACATTGGCTTTACTGGTATCATTGGGTAACATCATAAAAAAGTCAGAAGCGAGTTCTGCTTTTTGCCATGCGGTATCTTCCACTCCATCAATTACAATACCTATGTCTGATTTTTTGATATGGTATTTGAATGCCGCATTTTTTTTCTGTGAAAACAATGCAGAGGGGAAAGCAACAAGTATAATTATAAATTGAAATAATTTTTTTTTCAAATCATCAAATTGAATGCACCGGGATTGATTTAATTATTGATAAAAAAAAAGGACAAATAATTGTCCTTTTTTTGATACTATATTTATTTTTATGCAACAGCCTGCTTTACAAGATCTGCTGCTTCACTTAATTGAATTGCACTTTGAACTTTTAAACCGCTTTCGTCAATCAGTCGTTTAGCCTCAGTTGCATTGGTTCCTTGAAGTCTTACAATGATTGGGATATTAATATTACCTAAATTTTTATAGGCTTCAATAACTCCTGATGCTACTCGATCGCAACGTACGATACCCCCAAAAATATTGATTAAAATTGCTTTTACATTTGGGTCTTTCATGATGATTTTGAAACCCGCTTCTACTGTTTGTGCATTAGCTGTGCCACCTACATCAAGAAAGTTTGCTGGCTCACCACCACTCAGTTTAATCATATCCATTGTTGCCATGGCTAACCCCGCACCATTTACCATACAACCAACATTGCCATCTAATTTTACAAAATTCAAATTGAATTGTCCAGCTTCAACCTCTGTAGGATCTTCTTCAGAAATATCCCTCATCGCTAAAAGGTCTGGATGCCTATAAAGCGCATTTTCATCTAAATTCATTTTGCAATCTACTGCTATAATTTTGTCATCTGATGCTTTGAATAATGGATTGATTTCTACCATAGAACAGTCTAGTCCAACAAATGCATTGTATAAGTTTGTAACAAACTTGACCATATTTTTGAATGCATCACCGGATAATCCCAAGTTAAATGCAATTTTTCTAGCTTGAAAAGGAAGCAAGCCACCTGCAGGGTGTATCAATTCTTTGTGAATTTTTTCAGGTGTATCATGGGCAACATCTTCAATGTTCATTCCACCTTCTGTGCTGTACATAATTACATTTTGCCCGTTTGTTCTGTCGAGCAATATAGACAAATAGAATTCTTTTCTTTCTGAAGCACCATCGTAATACATATCCTGGGCAACTAGTATTTTATTTACTAGTTTTCCTGCTGGTCCAGTTTGAATAGTTACTAAGGTTCCACCTAATATTTTTTCAGCAAATTCTTTAATGTCTTCAGCACTTTTTCCGACTTTAACACCATTTATTCCAGTTTCATTAACTACACCTTTACCTCGTCCTCCAGCGTGAATCTGGGCTTTTACAACAGCAAATTTACTACCAGACTTTTCTTTAATCTGCGTATAAGCATCTAATGCTTCATCAACGCTACTGCAAGCAATACCTTCTTGAACGGGTACATTGTATTTTTTGAGTAACTCTTTCGCCTGATATTCGTGAAGGTTCATAACTAAAAATATTTATGCAAATATAGCATAGCGATTCCAATTCTTCAATGCTCTTTGAATACTTATCTAAATCAAATGTCTTTTTATTCTAAATGGGTCTAGGTCTACTTTATTAAACAAAAACAGAGCAGGGGATACCTGCTCTGTTTTATATGAGTTCATTAAAAGACTATTTAGCTTGATTCTCTGGGCGTAGGCTTCTTACGGTTTTGCCAGACTGCCACATTTCACTATCTCTTAATTCTTTAAGTTCAATATCAAGCTTTTCACGGTAGTCGGGTTGTGAATTGCTATCAATACTGCGTTGACTTTCTTTGCCAGTTGAAACGCTATCATACAAGTCATTAAATACAGGCAATGTAGCATCTCTGAATTTTTTCCACCAATCAAGCGCTCCACGCTGAGCTGTAGTAGAACAGTTTGCATACATCCAATCCATTCCATTCTCAGCTACTAAAGGCATTAATGATTGTGTTAATTCTTCAACTGTTTCGTTGAACGCTTCTGAAGGAGTATGCCCTCTTTCACGAAGAACCTGGTATTGAGCAGCAAAAATACCTTGAATGGCTCCCATCAATGTACCTCTTTCTCCTGTCAAGTCACTGAATACTTCTTTTTTGAAATTGGTTTCAAACAAATATCCACTTCCGATTGCAATGCCTAATGCAACAACTCTGTCATACGCTTTGCCAGTCGCATCTTGGAAGATTGCATAGCTAGAATTCAATCCTCTTCCTTGTAGGAACATTCTTCTTAATGAAGTCCCAGAGCCTTTAGGTGCAACTAAGAAAACATCTACGTCCGCTGGAGGAATAATACCAGTTTGTTCTTTATAAGTGATACCAAAACCATGTGAAAAATATAATGCTTTACCAGGGGTAAGGTGCTTTTTTACAGTTGGCCATAATGCAATTTGTGCAGCATCACTCAATAAATAGCAAATTATAGTGCCTCTTTCAAGGGCTTCTTCTATTTCAAAAAGAGATTCGCCAGGAACAAAACCATCATGTACTGCCTTATCCCAAGATTTTGAATTTTTACGTTGTCCGACAATAACATTTACACCATTTTCTTTTTGGTTAAGTGCTTGTCCAGGACCCTGTACGCCATATCCGATAACGGCTACTACTTCATTTTTTAACACTTCTTGTGCCTTAGCTAACGGGAATTCCTCACGAGTAACTACATTTTCTTCAACACCGCCAAAATTTAATTTTGCCATAACTTGATTGTTTAGTTGTTTTTGTTTGAATTGGGTTTTATTTATAAATCTATAGTTTCTTCTTCTATTCTAGATCGATTAATGCTATCGATTCTAGTTGTTGGTTTTGATTGTTCAAATTCTTTAAGCTTTTCATAGAATCCTTTACTGTCTTTAATGATAGCTACTCTTGCACTTCGAACAAACTCAATTAATCCAAATGGTCCAAGTACATTAAGTAGGGTATCGGTTTCTTCGCGTTGCCCAGTTGTCTCAAAAATAGTATAATCCTTCCTAATCACCACTGCACGAGCTCCATAAGCCCTGAGTAAACGTTCTACCTTTGCTTTTTCGGCAATGGTATCTGTCGGTACTTTATACAAAGCTAACTCTTGCCAAATAATTTCATCATTGGTGTTAAAATAGGCTTTAAGTACGTCCACTTGTTTTTCTATTTGCCGCACTACTTTTCTAACTACTTCTTCTAATTCATCAATTACAATAGTAAACCTGTGTATGCCTTCCACTTCAGAAGGAGATGTATTTAAGCTTTCAATATTGATTTTTCTACGGGAAAAAATAATAGCAATCCTATTGAGTAAGCCTACCTGATTTTCTGTGTAGATGGTTATTGTAAATTCTTGTTTCATGTTGCTTTATTTTAAACGTATCTCTGAAACGCCACATCCTTGAGGTACCATTGGAAATACATTGTTTTCTTTGCCAACAAATACTTCAAGTAGGTATGCCCCATCATGCTCGAGCATCATTGTTAGCGATTTTTTTAGGTCTTCTCTTCTTGAAATTGAATTACCCTCTATACGATATCCTTTTGCAACAGCTACATAATCTGGGCTCTCAATATTTACAAATGAATATCGTTTGTCATTAAACAGCTGTTGCCATTGCCTTACCATGCCAAGAAATCTGTTATTTAAGATTAATATTTTAACATTGACATTGTTTTGCATGATCGTGCCGAGTTCCTGAATGGTCATTTGTATACCACCATCCCCAATTATAGCAACAACGGTTCTATCCGGTGCACCATATTTCGCGCCAATGGCAGCAGGCAATGCGAATCCCATAGTGCCAAGTCCTCCAGAAGTAATATTGCTTTTTGACTGATTAAATTTTGCATATCGACAAGCAACCATCTGATGTTGTCCAACATCCGTTACGATAATAGCATTTCCTTTCGTGATTTCATTTAATTGATCAATTACTTCGCCCATGGTCATATGTTCAGACGTTGGGTGCATTTCGTCATGAATTACAGCTTCAATTTCTTTCTCATTACATTCTTGGAACTTAGCAGTCCAGCTATCTCTTTGTTTCAAGTCTAGCAATGCTGTAATCATGGGAAGGGTTTCTTTGCAATCACCCCAAACAGGAATATCGGCTTTAATATTTTTATCAATTTCAGAAGGATCTATGTCTAAGTGTATCACTTTGGCTTGCTTTGCATATCGGTCAAGTCTTCCCGTTACTCGATCATCGAATCTCATTCCTACAGCAATCAAAACGTCACATTCATTCGTAAGTACATTTGGGCCATAATTCCCGTGCATCCCAAGCATACCAACATTGAGCGGGTGAGCTGTTTCAAGCGCACTCAATCCTAATATTGTCCAGGCAGCAGGTAGCCCCCCTTTTTCAATAAAAGCTTTGAATTCAAGTTCAGCTTCTCCAAGGATTACACCTTGTCCAAAAATGACAAACGGTCGCTCTGATTTGTTTATCATCTCAGCCGCCGCCACAATATATTCATTTCTAATATTAGGTTTGGGTCTATAACTACGGATGTGATTGCAGTAGGTGTAGCCCGTGTAACTAAATTTTTGGATCTGCGCATTTTTAGCAATGTCAATCAATACAGGACCAGGCCTTCCACTTTTAGCAATGTAAAACGCTTTGGCAAGTATGCTGGGAATTTCATTAGCATCAGTAATTTGATAATTCCATTTAGTAACAGGTGTTGTGATATTAATAACATCTGTTTCTTGAAAAGCATCAGTGCCTAGGAGATGAGCAAATACTTGTCCGGTTATACATACCAATGGGGTAGAGTCAATCATTGCATCAGCTAAACCGGTTACTAAATTTGTTGCTCCTGGGCCACTAGTCGCAAATACAACACCCACTTTTCCAGAAGATCGTGCATAGCCTTGTCCTGCATGTATGCCACCTTGTTCATGTCTAACAAGTATATGCTCCAATTTATCATTGTAGTCATACAATGCATCATAGATGGGCATAATTGCACCTCCGGGATATCCAAAGATTATATCAACATTTTCTGCAATCAATGCCTTTAATACTGCTTCGCTTCCATTAATGTCAATTGATTCTTGAACAGCCATTTTTTTGTCTTGTAAAGATTCTGTTTGCATAGACTAAATTTTATTTATCAGTTACACAACCCTCTGCTGCGGTGGTTACATACTTTGCGTACTTGTACAAAATCCCTTTAGTAGCTGCTAAAGGTGGTTGTTTCCAATTTTTTCTTCTTTCGCTTAGTACCTCTTCAGAAAGCATAACGTTTAATGTATTTTTTGAGGCATCTATCTCAATCATATCTCCATCAATGATCAAGGAAATATTACCTCCATCAAAGGA
Organism: uncultured bacterium; assembly: GCA_903951405.1. GTDB lineage: Bacteria > Bacteroidota > Bacteroidia > Chitinophagales > Chitinophagaceae > Pollutibacter. The sequence goes on along the minus strand of CAJBBV010000187.1, from coordinate 31,654 downwards.
TTCGGGTGTAATATGTCCAACAACAAATCCATGGGTACCTCCACTGAATCTGCCATCTGTAATCAACGCAACTTCCTTGCCTAGTCCTGCACCAATGATGGCTGAAGTTGGTTTCAACATCTCAGGCATACCCGGTGCACCACGTGGACCAACATATCTAATTACAACAACATCACCCTTTTTTACACGACCACTGCTGATGCCTTCAATAAGTTGTTTTTCACCGTTGAACACTTTAGCAGGGCCAACAAATTTTTCACCTTCTTTACCGCTGATTTTTGCAACACTACCACCTTGAGCAATATTCCCATAAAGGATTTGCAAGTGTCCTGTCATCTTAAATGGATTCTCAATGGGGCGAATGATTTGTTGATTGTCAAATTCAATGTCTGGAACAGAAGCTAAGTTTTCTGCCATTGTTTTTCCTGTAACAGTCATACACTCTCCATGAATTAATCCTTTTGATAAAAGGTATTTAAGCACCATAGGTATTCCGCCGATATTATGTAAATCCTCCATGAGGTATTTGCCACTTGGCTTGAAATCAGCAATCACTGGAATTTTATCACTTGTAGCTTGAACATCATCTTGTGTAAGGGTGAGGCCAACGCTGTGTGCCATAGCAATTAGATGAAGAACAGCATTGGTTGATCCACCAAGTGTAACCACAACTGTAAGCGCATTCTCAAATGCCTCTTTAGTCATGATGTCTGAAGGTTTGATATCTTTTTCAAGTAAAACTCGAATTGCTTTTCCTGCCTCTACACATTCCCTTTTTTTAGCGTCACTTAATGCAGGATTTGATGATGAATAGGGTAGACTCATCCCTAAGGCTTCAATTGCAGAAGACATCGTGTTGGCCGTATACATACCGCCACAAGCGCCAGCACCCGGACAAGAATGCATAACGATTCCTTTAAAATCGGCTTCATCCAATTCTCCTGCAATTTTTTTACCTAGCGCTTCAAAGGCCGAAACAATATTTAAGTCTTCGCCTTTGTAATGCCCTGGTGCAATAGTGCCACCATAGACCATTATGGAAGGTCTATCTAATCTGCCCATTGCCATAATAGATCCTGGCATATTTTTATCACATCCAGGTACCGCAATCAATCCATCATAGTATTGTGCACCACAAACAGTTTCGATGGAATCGGCAATGACATCACGACTAACCAATGAGTAACGCATGCCATCAGTTCCATTAGACATTCCATCACTAACACCAATGGTGTGAAAAGTAAGTCCCACAAGATCATTCTCCCAAATGCTTTTTTTAATGATAGCAGATAAATCATTCAAGTGCATATTGCATGTGTTGCCATCATATCCCATGCTAGCAACACCTACTTGTGCTTTAGCTAGATCCTCGTCTGTAAGGCCAATGCCATAAAACATAGCTTGTGCAGCAGGTTGTGTAGGATCTTGAGTTATGGTTTTGCTGTATTTATTTAATTCATTCATGACAAGTTGTTTTTGTAGTCTGTATTTGCTTAATTAAAAGTATTCGGGGTAATAGAGTTAACCTTATGCTATAAAGGAATCTTGATATTGTTTTGCTAGCCTACGTAAATTTTCATCTTCAACTTCTTTCAAGGTATCTGCCATTTTTAAAAATTGGTCGTATAATGTATCAATATCATTTCTATTGAATTCAAATCCTAAATTTTTAAATCGATAAGCGAGAGCAGAACGTCCACTTCGTGCCGTTAAAACAATTTTTGAATTTTCTGCACCTACTTCTTCAGGTCTGATAATTTCATATGTCAATGCATTTTTTAAAAATCCATCTTGATGAATTCCTGATGAATGGGAAAATGCGTTTGCACCAACAATGGCTTTATTTGGTTGCACGGGCATACGCATAGTATCTGAAACTAATCTGCTAATTGGATTCAGTTGTGTTGGGTCGATATTTGTGTATAGACCTAAATTAGCATGCTGCCTAAATACCATCACCACTTCTTCTAATGCAGTATTTCCGGCACGTTCACCAAGTCCATTAATAGTACATTCGATCTGTCTAGCACCTGCAATAGCACCTGCTATAGAGTTTGCAGTAGCTAACCCAAGATCATTATGGCAGTGACAAGAAATAACTGCTTTATCAACATCCTTGACATTGTTCATCAAGTAAGCTATTTTTTCGCCATATTGGTGAGGGAGGCAATATCCAGTGGTATCAGGAATATTTACCGTGGTGGCACCAGCAGCAATAACGGCCTCAACTACTTTGGCTAAATATTCATTTTCAGTCCGGCCTGCATCTTCGGCATAAAACTCTATATCGTCGGTATATCTTCTGGCCCATTTTACTGCTTGAACTGCTCGTACCAAAATTTCTTCTCTGTTGCTATTGAATTTATTTTTAATGTGAGAGTCTGATGTACCGATTCCAGTATGTATTCTTCCTCTTTTTGCATGCTTCAAGGCCTCACCAGCTACCTCGATATCTTTTTCCACAGCTCTACTAAGTCCACATACTGTTGCATTTTTGATGATCTTGGAAATTTCAGAAACTGATTCAAAGTCGCCTGGACTAGAAATAGGGAAGCCCGCCTCAATTATGTCTACGCCTAGCGATTCAAGAGCTAGTGCCAATTCTATTTTTTCCTTCGTATTGAGTTTACAACCAGGCACCTGTTCCCCATCTCGCAATGTGGTATCAAATATGAAGACTTTATTTTCAGCCATTTTGTTTTGTCATTGACCTTTTTGGCTGCAGAAAAATGTGCAGTAGGTGAATTTATACCTTTCATTTTTTCGGTTTTCCCCAAAATGCGTTGTAATTTACGCTTTCTAAACGCCATTTAAGCGGTTAAAATGCAGTAAAAACGGCCTTTTGGCCGAAACTCAACTACGATGCCTAACAGGACAGTCGACGAACTTTTTCAGCTGATTAGAACCCTTGAAAAAGGGGAAAAGCGCAATTTTAAGCTCTATGTCACGCGAAATGCGGCATCAGATGATCTTAAAATCATACAATTGTTTGATGCTATCGATCATGCAGATCATTATGATGAGGAGTCGATTTTGCGTAAAAATCCTTCTATTCAAAAACAACAACTTTCTAACCTTAAGGCACATCTTTACCGACAAATTCTTACTAGTTTACGATTATTACGACACGATCAAAGCATAGACATTCAATTGCACGAGCAACTTGATTTTGCCCGAATTTTATATAATAAAGGGTTATATCACCAAAGCCTTAAGTTGCTTCAAAAAATCAAAGAGCTTGCTTATGCCAACAATCAAATAACCTATTGGGTTCAAGCATTGTTCTTCGAAAAGAAAATTGAAACACTTCACATCACTAGAAGCTTCGATGATCGAGCCAACGAATTGGCTATTGAAGTAGATGATTTGAGTTCTCGCCTAACTATGGTTGGTAAATTAAGCAATTTGGCAATTCAGTTATATGGTTTATACATTAGGGTAGGTCATGCAAGAGATGAAAACGATGTCGAAAGAGTAAAACGATTTTTTGAAGAAAAGCTTCCGCCTAATGCCTCTGATTTTACCGGGTTTTACGAAAGATTATACCTCTACCAAAGTCACGCCTGGTATGGGTTTATCCTCCAAGATTTATTAACTTATTATAAAAATTGTCAACGTTGGGTGGATCTTTTTGATAAGGAACCGCAAATGATAAAAACGGAAACACAGCATTATATTAAAGGAATGCATAATCTCATCATCGCACACTTCATGTTGCGGAATGATCGAAAGTTCGATAATGAACTTTTACGTTTTGAAGAATTCTATCATTCTAAAGAAGGTACTGCAACCATCAATAGTAGAGTACAGACATTTGTCTATCTCTATTTAGCTAAAATCAACAAACATTTTTTAGATGGAAGTTTTAGTGAAGGGTTAAAATTAGTCCCTTATATCGAAGACAAAATCAAAGAATTTGAGTTGCAATTAGATCGTCATCGAACTCTTGTGTTTTACTATAAAATTGCGTGTTTATATTTTGGATCTGCAGATTATGAAAATACGGTTGTATACCTAAATAAGATCATTCACTGGAAAGCAGATCTGCGATCCGACTTGCAATGTTATGCTAGGTTGCTTCACCTCATTGCTCATTACGAACTGGGAAATGATAGTATCCTTGAAAGTCAAATTCGTTCTGTGTTTAGGTTTATGTCTAAAATGCAAAACCTAAGTATTGTGGAGAAGGAAATCTTTGCCTTCCTGCGGAATTCTTTTAGGCTGAATAGAACCCAAATAAAAAAGGAATTTACCAGACTCTACGAAGTCTTATTCTTAATCAAAGACAATCCACGTGAAAGCAGATCCTTCATGTATTTGGATATTTTGTCTTGGTTGGAAAGCAAAATAAAGGGGATACCTGTCCAAGAGGTCATATCTGAGCACTTTAAAGCCCGAAACAAGCAATAGATTTCCTTTTTTTTCAGTTCAGGCGGCTAAGAAAAAATATTGTTATTTGCCCCCTTTTGCCTACCTTCGCCATCCCTAATTTTGGCATGTTTGTCTATAATAGATTATAAAATTTTGCAAGTTATTGACTATCAATATCTTGCAGAGGTCCTAAGGATACGTAATCTAGTTAAAAAACAAGCATGATTTACATGTAAAACAGATATCTGACTATGGCTATCAAAAAAGACAATCGCCCGAGATCTTCGTTTTCAAAAATCACAATCAGTCTGGCTTCCCCTGATTCTATCCTCGATAGGTCATTTGGTGAAGTATTAAAGCCAGAAACAATCAACTACAGAACGTATAAGCCTGAGCGTGATGGTTTGTTCTGTGAAAAAATCTTTGGTCCTGTTAAGGATTATGAGTGTGCATGCGGTAAATACAAGAGAATCCGCTATAAAGGCATTGTATGCGACCGTTGCGGTGTTGAGGTTACTGAAAAGAAAGTACGTCGTGAGCGTATGGGGCACATCAAATTGGTTGTTCCAGTAGTACACATTTGGTATTTCAAAAGTCTTCCAAACAAAATTGGATACTTGCTTGGTATCAGTTCCAAAAAGTTGGAAAGTATCATATACTACGAGCGTTTTGTAGTAATCCAGCCAGGTATTGTTGCTGACAAAGGCAAAAAACAAGGTGATTTGCTTACTGAAGAGGAGTTCCTTGATTTATTAGATACCCTTCCGAAAGACAATCAATACTTACCGGATGAAGATCCGAATAAGTTTATCGCTAAAATGGGTGCTGAAGCTGTGCATGACTTACTTATGCGCACCGAATTGGATTCACTTAGTTACTCATTAAGGAATTCTGCAGCAAACGAAACATCTCAACAACGTAAGGCAGATGCACTTAAGCGCCTCAGCGTGGTAGAATCGTTCAGAGATGCTAACACTAGAATCGTAAACCGTCCTGAATGGATGGTTATGCAATATATCCCGGTTATTCCACCAGAATTGAGACCATTAGTTCCACTTGATGGTGGTCGATTTGCTTCTTCTGACTTGAATGATTTGTACCGTAGGGTAATCATCAGGAATAATCGTTTGAAGAGATTGTTAGAAATCAAAGCGCCTGAAGTTATCCTTCGTAATGAAAAAAGGATGTTGCAGGAAGCGATTGATTCACTTTTTGACAATAGCCGTAAATCAAATGCCGTTAAAGCAGAAGGTGGTCGTGCATTGAAATCATTAAGTGATGTGTTGAAAGGTAAACAAGGTCGTTTCCGTCAAAACCTTCTTGGTAAACGTGTTGACTATTCTGGTCGTTCTGTAATCGTTGTTGGACCAGAATTGAAACTGCATGAGTGTGGTTTGCCAAAGGATATGGGTGCTGAGCTTTTCAAGCCATTCATCATTAGAAAATTAATTGAAAGAGGTATCGTTAAAACAGTGAAATCAGCAAGAAAGCTTGTTGATCGCAAAGAAGCCATTGTTTGGGATATCCTTGAAAACATATTGAAAGGTCATCCTATCATGTTGAATAGGGCCCCAACACTTCACCGCTTGTCTATTCAAGCATTCCAACCTAAATTGGTTGAAGGTAAAGCGATACAGCTTCACCCATTGGTATGTTCTGCGTTTAACGCTGACTTTGATGGTGACCAGATGGCCGTTCACGTACCATTGAGCCACGCTGCAGTATTGGAAGCGCAATTGCTTATGCTGGCGTCTCATAACATCCTCAATCCACAAAATGGTACACCAATTACACTTCCTTCTCAGGACATGGTACTTGGTTTGTATTATATAACCAAAGGAAAGCGTACAACAGAGACAGAAATTGTTCGAGGTGAAGGAATGCGTTTTTATAGTGCTGAAGAAGTGATCATCGCTTACAATGAAGGCAAGATCGATCTTCATGCTTCTATCAAAGTAAAAGCTAACGTGCGTACAGACGCTGGTGTTTTAGAAAATAAATTGATTGAAACGACTGTAGGACGCGTATTGTTTAACCAAGCCGTTCCTGCAAAAGTTGGTTATATAAATGCGTTGCTTACCAAGAAGAGTTTAAGAGAAATCATTGGTAGCATCATCAAAATCACCAACGTTCCAACAACAGCTAAATTCTTAGATGCAATCAAGGAACTAGGTTTCCGCATGGCATTTAGAGGTGGTCTTTCTTTTAGTATTGAAGACTTATTGATCCCAATGATGAAAGAAGAAATGGTTGATCAAGCTTCTGGAGAAGTTCAGGAAGTTTGGGATAACTACAACATGGGATTGATTACCAATAACGAACGTTACAATCAGATTATTGATATTTGGTCTAGGGTGGATACAAAATTGACTGAAACACTTATCCGTGCTATGGCAACTGATAAGCAAGGATTCAATTCTGTTTACATGATGCTAGATTCAGGTGCGAGAGGTAGTAAGCAACAGGTTAAGCAGCTTGCAGGTATAAGAGGATTAATGGCAAAGCCTAGAAAAAGTGGTTCAAGTGGATCAGAGATTATCGAAAATCCGATTCTTTCCAACTTTAAAGATGGATTGAGCGTATTGGAATATTTCATTTCAACACACGGTGCGCGTAAAGGTCTTGCGGATACTGCCCTTAAAACAGCAGATGCTGGTTATTTGACTCGTCGTTTAGTTGACGTGGCTCAGGATGTAATCATAGCTGAAGAAGATTGTGGTACGCTAAGAGGTATTGCTACAAGTGCTTTGAAGGACAATGAAGACATTGTTGAACCACTTTATGATAGAATTTTAGGAAGAACTTCATTACATAATGTATACGATCCAGTTACTGATGAAATTATCGTTTCTGCAGGTCAAGATATTGATGAAGACACTGCTAAGAAAATCGAAGATTCAGGCATTGAAATCATCGAAATACGTTCTGTATTGACCTGTGAAAGCAAGCGTGGTACATGTGTAAAATGTTATGGAATCAATCTTGCTACAGGAAACATTGCTCAACGTGGTGATGCCGTTGGTATCATTGCAGCGCAATCAATCGGTGAACCAGGTACTCAGCTTACATTGCGTACGTTCCACGTAGGTGGTGTGGCAGGATCTGCATCAATTGAATCTCACCTAATCGCTAAGTTTGATGGGGTAGTTCAATTTGATGGTCTCCGTACTGTTAAAGCAAAAAATAACGAAGGTCAAGATGTTCAAATCGTAATAGGTCGTACCGGCGAAATGAGGATCATGGATTTGAAAAATGACCGTGTATTGATTACTAATAACGTTCCTTATGGATCTGTTTTAGCAATCAGTGATAATAAGAAAGTATCTAAAGGGGATATCATTTGTACATGGGATCCATTCAATAATGTCATTGTTGCTGAAATAGCTGGAACAATTGATTTCGAAAATGTTATTGATGGTGTAACCTTCAGAGAAGAAGCTGATGAACAAACTGGCCATAGAGAAAAAGTAGTTATCGAATCAAAAGATAAAACAAGGATTCCATCACTTAAGATCTTGGCAAAAGATGAAAAGACATACAACTTGCCAGTTGGATCACATATTGTTATTGAACAAGGTGATCAAGTTAGAGCTGGTCAAGTGTTGGTGAAAATTCCAAGGGTACTGGGTAAACTCCGTGATATCACGGGTGGTCTACCACGTGTAACAGAACTTTTTGAAGCAAGGAACCCAGGAAATCCTGCAGTAGTTGCTGAAATCGACGGGGTTGTGTCCTTTGGTCAAATCAAGCGTGGTAATAGAGAAATTACAGTTGAAGCTAAAGACGGTGCAGTAAAGAAATACCTTGTTACCTTGACTCGTCAGATTCTTGTACAAGACGGAGATTTTGTGAAAGCGGGAACTCCACTTTCTGATGGACAAGTTGCACCTGGCGATATTCTTTCAATTAAAGGTCCTTTTGCCGTTCAAGAATATGTTGTGAACGAAATTCAAGAGGTTTATCGTTTACAAGGTGTAAAAATCAATGATAAACACGTTGAGGTAATTGTTCGTCAGATGATGAGAAAAGTTGAAATTATTGATCCAGGCGATACACGATTCCTTGAAGGTGATTTAGAAGATAGAAGTGATTTCAATACTGAAAATGACTGGATATATGACAAAAAAGTAGTGGTTGATCCAGGAGATTCAGCCATCATGAAAGCAGGTCAAATTTCTAGCTTGCGTGAAGTAAGAGAAGAGAATTCTATTTTACGAAGAGCCGATAAAAAAACAGTTGAATTTAGGGATGCTAATGCTGCAACTTCTTGCCCAGTATTACTAGGTATTACCAAGGCTTCATTGGGTACTCAAAGCTGGATCTCTGCTGCATCATTCCAGGAAACGACAAAAGTTCTTTCTTCTGCCGCAATTCAAGGAAAGACTGATGATATGCTTGGATTGAAAGAAAACGTAATCACGGGTCACCATATCCCTGCTGGTACGGGTCTTAAGGATTATGAAAACCTAATCGTAGGTAGCAAAGAGGAGTATGAACTCCTTCAAAGCACTCGAGAAGTAATGAGCTTCGACGAAGAAGAATAAATAATAAAGGGAGCAGATACACTGCTCCCTTTTCTTAATCAACATTTTAAAGGCTTTGATCATGAATCAAAAAGTAGTAAACATCATTTTTGCATTGGGCATTATTGTTTTGCTGGTTTTAAATTTTACTAAAAAAACAACTAGCACTAACGCATCATTGGGAAATTCAGAAGTATCTACATCACTTAAAGTGGCTTATGTAGATTTGGATAGCATCCAAGAAAAATATGTATACTATCAAGAAAAAATGCTTGAATTTGACAAGAAGAAAGAAGCAGCTGATAGGGATCTTAATGCCGCTTTTCAAAAAATCGATAACGAAAGACTTGCCTTCTTGAAAAAAGGGCAGTCGATAACTCAGGCCGAAGCAGAAAATTTCCAACAGATGTATCAAGGAAAATTGCAAAATCTTGACCAACAAAAAAAGGTTTTGGAAAACAATATTGCTGAAGAAGGAATGAAAACAATGGATGAGTTGAAAAAAAGAATGAATGATTTTATTGTTGAATTCAATAAGCAAAAGCAGTACAGTTATATCTTCTCTCATAGCAGTGCTATTAATTTCCTTTTTTATAAGGACACAACATATAACATCACCAATGAGGTAGTGGAAGGACTAAATCAGGCATATAAAAAGCAACCTCAAGGCAAATAATCATATTTGAAATACTTATCTTCAATCCCGGTTAATTAACCGGGATTTTTATTTAATATCAATTTTATGTCAGAAAATACAAATTTTAAGCCCAGCCTTGGATTATTAGATGGTACAATGCTGGTTGCAGGTTCAGCAATCGGATCAGGTATTTTTATAGTGACGTCAGATATTGCCCGAAACGTAGGAAGTGCTGGATGGCTTATCGCAGCATGGATTATCACTGGCTTCATGACTATTATTGCAGCAGTAAGCTATGGTGAACTTAGTGGTATGTTTCCTAAAGCAGGAGGACAATACGTATACCTAAAAGAAGCATATAACCCATTGGTGGGATTCTTGTATGGATGGAGTTTTTTTGCAGTAATTCAAACAGGAACAATTGCAGCAGTTGGTGTTGCCTTTGCAAAATTTACTGGGTACTTTCTTCCTGCACTTAATATGAAGGATGAAAATATTCTATTTCAACTTGGGGCTTTAAAAATTTATCCTGCTCAAGCGGTTTCTATTCTCGTAGTAATTTTATTGACTTATGTTAATACGCGTGGAGTTAAAGAAGGAAAAATAATACAAACCACTTTTACCATTTCTAAATTAGTAGCCTTATTTGGACTTATACTTTGCGGCTTTCTTTTTGTAGAAAAAAGCTTTTGGTCAGAGAATTGGGCCACAGGCATGCTTTCACAAAAAGCTATATTAAATGATGATGGATCTGTTACGTGGGAGTCAATAGGGGGTATAGCATTGCTTGGAGCTGTTGCAGCCTCGATGGTGGGAACTATTTTCAGTAGCGATGCATGGAATAATGTGACGTTCATTGCCGGTGAAATGAAAAACCCGAAACGAAATATCGGACTAAGTCTTTTTCTAGGTACGTTGATTGTAACAATCATTTATGTTTCAGCCAATCTAATGTACTTGAATGTATTGCCATTGGATAAGATCGCTCGACCTGAAGAAGACCGAATAGCTGTAGCCGCAGCAAGTGTCATCTTTGGGGCAGCTGGGCGCTCTATTATTGCTATATTAGTTATGGTGTCAACCTTTGGATGCATCAATGGATTAGTTATGGCAGGAGCACGTGTATACTATACAATGGCTCAGGATGGTTTGTTTTTCAAGAAAGCTTCAATCTTAAATAAGAACTCAGTGCCACAATGGGCATTATGGAGTCAGGCCGTTGTAGCATCACTTCTTTGCCTAAGTGGCCGATATGGCGATTTGTTGGATATGGTTTCATTTATGGTGGTTATTTTCTATGTACTAACCATTATCGGAATTTTTATCCTTCGAAAAAAACGCCCAGATATCGAACGTCCATACAAAGCATTTGGATATCCAATCCTACCAGCTATTTATATTTTAATGGGAATTACCTTTTGCATATTGCTGGTTAAATTTAAGCCAGAATTTACTTGGCCCGGTTTAATCATAACCTTAATTGGTGTTCCGATTTACTTTGTCGCTGTTAGAAGAAAGAACTAATATATTATACAGCTACACATGAAAAAGGTAGTCGTTATAGTTGCAGGTGGATCAGGCCAACGAATGGGCACTGATATTCCAAAACAATTTTTAACCATTCAGGGTAAACCCATATTCATATATTCTATTGATCGATTTAGGGAAGCCTTCACTGATATCGAAGTTATTTTAGTTCTTCCAAATTCATATCATGACTTTGCCAGTGAACGTTTACATGAGTTTGGGTATGATCAAGCAGCGATTCAATTGGTTGATGGAGGGTTAACTCGATTTCATTCTGTGCAAAATGGATTAAACAGGGTTCCTGATGATGCTGTAGTGTTCATTCATGATGCTGTAAGATGCCTTCTCTCCGTTGATTTAATCTATAGGTGCTATGATTCTTGTATTACTAAAGGATCTACGGTGCCCGCTATAAAAGTAAAGGATAGTATCCGTAGGCTTGCTCCTGATGGGTCAACTCATATACTCCCTAGAGAGGAGTTATATATTGTACAAACTCCTCAAACATTTTTGGGAAAAATCATCAAAGAGGCTTTCAAGCAAGACTATCAATCTTCATTTACAGATGAAGCATCAGTCCTAGAATACACTGGTGGCGAGGTTCATCTAGTAGAAGGAGAGGAGTCTAATATTAAAATAACGTATCCAGATGATCTGCTTTTTGCAGAATTAAAAATTAAACCCATCAACTAATAGGTTCCTGCATAGGATTTAGCTAATGCCTTAGTTGGATTGCTTCCCTTGTACAAAATGTGCCTTATCTATTTTTTCAAGTATTTGGTGGGCAACGTCAAGTGCCATATATCCATCAATCTCTGATACAATTGGAGTCGTGTTGTTTAGGATGGAATCTCTAAAGGCACTTAACTCTGCTTTGATTGCATTGGCAGGCCTCACTTCAGGATTCTCTATAGCAATAGTTTTGATACCATGTTGTGTATCAATATCGAAGCTAAATAAATCTGCATCAGATTTTGCTTCTGTTTTTAATTTGATGATTTCTGTTTTTTTATCAAGAAAATCTATACCGATATAAGCATCCTTTTGAAACAAGCGCATCTTTCGCATTTTTTTCATGGAAATGCGTGACGAAGTTAGATTTGCAACACAGCCATTGTGAAATTCAATCCTTACGTTAGCTATATCCGGTGTGTCTGTCATGACAGAAACACCACTGGCTGAAATGTGTTTGATCTCGCTTTTTACTATTTGTAAAACAATATCAATGTCATGTATCATTAAGTCCAATATAACACTCACTTCAGTGCCCCTTGGATTAAATTGAGCAAGTCGATGAACCTCAATAAACATAGGGTTTAATGTATGTCCATTTAATGCGATAAAGGCAGGGTTAAAACGTTCTACATGTCCAACCTGAAATTTTACTTTAGCCTCATTCACCAGCCTTAAAAGCTTTTTGGCTTCTTCCATGTCATTAGCCATGGGTTTCTCAACAAAAACATGTTTACTGTTTCTGATTAATTTTTCACAAACCGAAAAATGATATTGTGTTGGAGTTACAACGTCTCCAGCATCGATTAGCTCAATCAATTCGTCAAGGTTGCTATAATGAGTTATTCCAAATTGTGCGGAAACAGCTGCTGCAGTATCTTCATTCTGGTCGTGAAAGCCTACAATCTCAATCCCCTCAATTTCTTGCCAGTTGCTGATATGGAACTTGCCTAAATGTCCTGCTCCGATGATACCAATCTTTAGCATAGTGGTTGAATTAAATCAAATTTAAAGAAATATTTGTTAGCAGTTATCGATTAGATTACGGTTTTTGAGTTGAATTAAAGGTTGCGCCAAGCTAATTTCATCGTTTTAGAAAATCAATACACTCCCTATTTTGAGGTTCGCTGAATTAATATCACTTTTGCTAAAGTAATATAGCACTTAAATGAGAAAAATTATTGTTGCGATTGATGGTTGGTCTTCTTGCGGAAAAAGTACGATGGCTCGACAATTAGCCAGTAAATTGAATTATCTGTTTATTGATTCAGGCGCAATGTATAGGGCTATTACCCTTTTTTTTAGTCGTAATAGTATAGACTTGGAGAACATGGATGATGTAAAAAAAGCACTTTCTCAAATCAACCTTGAGTTTGTTTTCAATAATGAGAATGGGAACACTGAAATTTGTTTGAATCAGGAAAATGTAGAAAACGTAATTAGAAATTTTGATATCGCAGCTAGAGTGAGTGAAGTTGCATCAAATAGTTTTGTTAGAGAATTTGCGGTGGCTGAACAACAAAAAATAGGTAAGCGTAAAGGTATTGTAATGGATGGGCGGGATATCGGAACAACTGTTTTTCCCGATGCGGAGTTGAAGATCTTTGTAACCGCAGATATAAAAACAAGAGTCATAAGGCGATACAAAGAACTTGTATTAAAAAATCCCGAAATCACCTTGGACGAAGTTCAGCACAATTTAGAAACAAGGGATTATATGGATTCGAATAGAGAAATATCTCCACTCCGACAAGCTGATGATGCACTGTTATTGGATAACACTAATTTGACACCGACCGAACAGTTGGAGATGGTATTAAGTTGGGCCACTGCTAAAATTAATGGATAACTAGTTCCAAGCGGATTTCACTTCATTCATGGGTTTAGCCCCCTTGAAAAAAGTTGATATTTTTTCAATTACAGCTTCAACTATAGCATCTGGGCATGAAGCTCCACTCGTTATGAGAATTCTGGTCTTTCCTGTTTGTGGTAAGTAGTTATGTTGAATGTATTCTTGCTTAGTTTTCCAATTATACCCTTTTACATCTTGGTCAGAAAGCAGGTCCTCTTCAGATTGTATAAAATAAGTAGGTAGTTCATGTTCGCAAAGCTCAACCAAATGAGAACTATTACTGCTTTTCCTTCCCCCAATTACAATGGCTAAGTCTGCTTTATGATGAAGCAAATTCCTAACAGCAGTTTGATTATCATTTGTTGCATAACAAAGTGTATCCCTTGTGTCGGCAAATCGTGTTGCTATTTCTGCGTCACCTAGATTGTACTTCTTTACCATGATTGATTTTAAATAATCTGCAATCTCTTGAGTGTCGGTAGCAAGCATGGTCGTTTGATTGACGACACCAAATTTGGCTAAATCTCTATTTAAGTCAAATTCTTCAGACATCCTACCATTGAAGTAAGTATAAAATTCAGTTTCGTTTTTAATGCCAAGTATGAATTCGCCTAACATAATGGCTTCAGCCATATCATTCAATACTAGGGTAGGAGTATGAGATTGACTATGAGAAAAAGTAGCCTTAGTTTCTTCATGGCTTGGTTTACCATGCACTACAATGCTATATCCCTTTTCAGCAATTTGTTCTGCTCTATTCCACACTTTTTCTACAAATGGGCAAGTGGTGTTATACTTTTCGATTTGTATACCTATCGACTTTAATGTATTCTCAATCGGTATGGTAGTGCCAAAAGCAGGAATCATTACAATATCTTCAGCTGTTAATGATTCAAATGGAATTAATTGATTGCCATGTGTATCCATTAAAAATTGAACACCTCTTTGAGTGAGGTCATCGTTTACAAATGGATTATGAATCATTTCGCTTAACAAAAAAATTCGCTTATCAGGGTTTTCTTCTACCGTTTTAAATGCAATTTCAATAGCATTCTCAACCCCATAACAAAAGCCAAAGTGGCGAGCGAGGTAAATTTCAAACACCCCAAAATCAAGGATAGAGGGGGTAAAATCTTTTTTTTGCTTGTCAGCCTCTCTTCTATTTTTTTTAATAGAGCTGATAAGCTGACTTCGATATATGGTTGGAATTGAAAATTGTTTCATGATATTTAATCAAGTCAAAGATACAATATCCATAAACACTTTCATATCAGTTTTGTTCATCTAATCTCCTTATGACTTGTTTTTTCGAGGCCATTTCTTACCTTTCAATGATGAAAAATGACTTTCGGCAAGTGTCTTGGTTAAACTCTACAAATGTTTATGAGGTTAACCTCCGTCAGTATACGGAAGAAGGCACATTGGACTCTTTTTCATCCCATTTATCACGCTTGCAAAACATGGGTGTAGATGTTTTGTGGTTTATGCCCTTAACCCCAATAAGCCATAAAAATCGCAAAGGTCAACTCGGTAGCTATTATGCTTGTTCAAGTTATGTAAAGTTTAATCCTGAATTTGGATTGATCGATGAATTTAAACAGCTTGTTACGACAGCTCATCAACTCGGCATGAAAGTAATTATTGATTGGGTCGCAAATCATACAGGTTGCGATCATGAATGGACTCACACCTATCCTTCATTTTATAAGCTTAATGACCGCGGTGACTTTTATGATGCACATGGTTGGGATGATGTAATCGATTTAGATTATACTAATCCCAAAATGCGTCTTGAAATGATAAATGCAATGTCGTACTGGGTAGATCAGTTCGATATTGATGGATTTAGATGCGATATGGCCATGTTAACGCCTATTGATTTTTGGCATCAAGCAAGAACCCATTTGGATCAAAAGAAACAACTATTTTGGTTAGCAGAATTAGACCCTTTAGATAACTCTTCTTATATGGAAGTTTTCGATTCAGCTTATTGTTGGAGATGGATGAATGCTACCAAAGCAATGAAAGAAGCTGGCGCTAGGGATATCTTTTCTCTTCGTAATACACTTGAAGAATATAGCCATATACTCCCTTCTTCAGCTGGACTAGCTTGGTTTACAAGCAACCATGATGAAAACAGTTGGAATGGAACTGAATATGAAAAATATGGTGAGATGGCCATTCCACTTTCTGTTTTTTCTTCATTATGGAAAGGGGTACCGTTGCTCTATAGTGGCCAGGAGATTCCTAATTATAAGCGTTTATCTTTTTTTGATAAAGATCAATTGGATTGGAAAAATAATGTAGCGCTGCATGAATTTTATAAAACATTATTCACCTTTAGGAAAAACAATCTGGCATTTAACGGCGAATTATCAAATGTATTTTGCCACCATGTTCATAATAGTGTTTCTCATCACGTATTAAGTTTTAAGCGAATAAATCAATTCAACACAATTTATATAGTGATCAATTTTTCTGAGTATGCCTTGAGTAATGTTGAACTTGGATTCACCGATTCGAATGGATTATTCTATGAATTGTTTACTTCTTCAGAAAGAGAATTCAACGGTTCTTTTCAATACATAGACCTTAAACCTTGGGGATATCAAGTATGGTATCAATAAAAAAGCGAATCAATTGATTCGCTTTTTTATTGATTGAAATATGTAAAGTTATTCTCCTATTTCAATTGGATATTGATACACCCCATCATATCCTGGATAGAATCCCTCAAGTGTAATTTGCTTTGGAGATTTACCAAGTATGGAGTTTAGTTCGTCTATTGAATTTATTTCGGTTCCATTGGCTTTTAAAATCACAAACCCATCGCGCATACGCGTTTGATCATCAATGATTCCAGCATTTATTTTTGTTACAACAACGCCTCCTTTAACCCTGAGTTCTGTTGCCTTTTTCTTATCTAGGTTTTGAAGTTCAGCGCCAAGCTTATTGCTAATACTGTTTTTAACAATCTCGTAGCTACCTGTCTTGTTTTTTAAGGTAACGTTAGTCGTCATTTCTTTACCATTGCGGATATAATTAACGGTAATCTTGTCACCTGGTTTGTATCCCGCTATCTGTTCAACCATCTCGCTTCCAGTATTAACCTTTGCACCATTTATTTTTGCTATATAATCCCCCGCTTGTATTCCAGAATTTGCCATGGCGCCCTCTTTGGTTACTTCGCGAACGAGTACACCTTGGCCTTCTTTGAAGCCTAATTTCGTTTTTTCTTCGTCAGGGGCATTGTCAGGTAAATAGGAGATACCTAAATAAGCACGCTGCACGGTACCGTACTGTAATAAGTCATTGATTATTTTCTTTACAATATTAACTGGTATGGCGTAAGAATATCCAGCGTATGCTCCAGTAGGTGAGGCTATGGCAGAAACGATACCAACAAGCTCGCCATTTGTATTGACCAACGCACCACCAGAATTTCCTTGGTTTACTGCTGCATCGGTTTGAATAAAGGACTCTATTGGGCTATTGCTTTTCCTTGAGTTTAATCCCAAAGACCTTGCCTTAGCACTTATTATACCTGCGGTTACCGTAGTCTCCAAGTTTAAAGGATACCCCACCGCTAAAACCCATTGGCCTAATTTTACATTATCAGAGTTCCCGTAAAGTAGAAACGGAAGCGCTTTTGCTTCTACTTTAATAAGCGCTAAATCACTACTCGGGTCAGCACCTACTACTTTTGCCTTGTATTGCTTTTTGTTATTTAAGGTTACCATCACTTCGGTAGCTTCATCAATTACATGGTTATTGGTTACAATATATCCATCTTCGCTAATAATCACTCCAGAGCCACTTGCCCGTTGAGGCATAGACTTCATTTGTGGGCCATTAAAAAAGTCATCAAAAAAATCTTCCCCAAAAATATCGCCAAAAGGATTCTTTTTAGTTTTTGGCAAATTGTTGCTTGCTTGATTACTTCCAATTACTGTAGTGATATGCACAACAGCTGGAACTGAAGCTTGGGAGGCAGCTTGGAAGTCTACCGGCTGCCCAGGGATATTGTTGTTGCTGTCGAAAAATCCTGCATAGCTAGCGGGAAGTTTACCAATGTTTTCTTGAAGTGGGCCTGGTTTTCTGATAAATGAATCATAACCAAACATGGCCACTGTAGTGGTTGCTGCACTGATTAGAACAACCGATAATGTTTGCTTGAGGTTCATGATATTTATTTTTTTAAAAGTGAATGCAATTTTTGTGCCTAACCCTGATGCAAATAACTAAACATGTCTGAATTTCATATTACCTGCCAACCTATTTAACAAATCCTTATGCGATAGCCTGATTTTCAAGGGAGATGCCCAAGAGATTTACCTTAAAGATGCTGTAAAAATGACATGGTATCAATGCCGTCGGCATAATCCCTAATTTTAGGTACTTGTGATGAACCCCAGGGAGTATATTCTCGTCCTATAGTGCATTGAATTTTATCCTCTATTAATCCGTCATTGACTTGTTTTTTAGAGCTATAAAACTGGTAATGTAGCTGACCAATTGGAGAAAATGCACTTTCATTCTTGATTAAAACGATTGAATCGTTACTCATGTAATATTGATTATTCATGATGGCAATGGTTAACTGGTAATCAAAATTATTCATGTATTTAGCATGATCTCTATAATGATCATATTTTCTCAATGCATTTAACAGAGGAACAAAATCATACCCTTCTGGAACATATACCTGTGTCACATTTCGACATCCCAACCCAAAATACAATTGAATGTCATCTGCAAGTAAGCTTAGCTCTTCTTTAGTTTCATTTCCTTCTAAAATAGCAATAGATGTTTTGTTTTTTCTTATTATATGAGGGTATTTTTTGAAATAATATTCAAAGTACCGTGCACTATTGTCTGACCCTGTAGCAATATAGGCATCACAGCCTTTTAGCATTTCATCAAATTGGAAATAGTTATTTATCTCAGGGTATTCTATAGACGCCATTTCGATCAAGTGTTTAATGAGGTAGGGGTCTTTCGACGAAAGTTTTATTCTGACTTTATGCCCAAAAAGAAACGTGCATACTAAATCATGAAATCCAACATAAGGAATATTTCCTGCCATGATTAACCCAATAGTTTTCGGATTAACCTGCATTTGTGGGGTTTGGTATTCTCTATAAAAATCCTCTAGAATTTGCGCGCTGAGCATTGAATCGGCACTATTTTCGCCGGCTTTTTTTATGTATTCAGGGATGAACCACCTATTGTGCTCATAAGCTCGCTGGCTAACGTTAGTTAAGGTATCACTATTACCTAGTAAGTACCTCCCAATATGGACTAATGCAGAAATTCGGGTTTCTAAATTCATTTTTAATTTTTCAATTCAATAAAGTATCTTTATGACATAGATCTAAACGCAAAAATAGATCCAATTTCAACCCAAAAAAATTGAATTATTATGGCAATCAAAATTACTGATGAATGTATTAACTGTGGAGCTTGTGAACCAGAATGTCCTAACAACGCTATTTATGAAGGCGGAGTAGAGTGGGCTATTGCTGACGGTACTAGCGTAAAAGGCACTTTTACCCTTTTAGACGGATCTTCTTTAGAAGCAAATCACAAGAATGCACCGGTTTCAAACGATACATATTACATTACTCCAAATAAATGCACTGAATGTCAGGGTTTTCATGAAGAACCTCAATGTGCAGCTGTTTGTCCAGTTGATTGTTGCGTTCCGGATGAAATGTATGTTGAAACAGTTGAGGAATTGATGTCTAAAAAAGAAAAATTGCATCTTTAATCTCAATATTATCCTAATTCGAGGTGAAGGCGTTTAATATTCCTTCACCTTTTTTTATGACTTCATTTACGCTTATTTTCTTTTCTTTGTTAAAACAATCTTGAATGGCTAAGCCTAAAATAGCATTTGTCACAGGAGGGTACTCATCAGAGGCTATTATTTCATATAAAAGTGCAGTTACCATAGAGAATAACATCAACCTTGATCTGTTTGATGCCTACAGAATCGATATTACACCTCAAAAGTGGTTCCATGTAAGTGCTGACAAAACGGAGATTGAAGTGGATAAAAACGATTTTTCGTTAACCATTAATGGGGATAAAATCATCTTCGATGCTGTTTTGATCGGAATTCATGGAACACCCGGGGAAGATGGAAAACTGCAAGGTTATTTTGATCTCATGAATTTACCTTACACTTCCTGTGATGCATCTACTTCAGCAATTACATTCAACAAACGATACACCTGCGCAATTGCAGGTTCTTCCGGATTTAACGTAGCCAAATCAATCCTACTCTTTAAAAGCAATTATAATAATGACTTGTCTTTTGTTAGCACACTTTCATTTCCAGTCTTTGTAAAACCCAATAATGGCGGATCCAGTATTGGCATCAGTAAAGTAAATAGCATGAACGATCTTCCTGCTGCTATCAGAAAAGCATTTCTTGAAGATGATCAAGTACTTGTTGAGGAATTTATCAAAGGAAGGGAATTTACTATTGGCGTTTTTGAATCAAAGGGTAAAATCATTACTCTCCCATTCACAGAAATTATTACTGAAAATGAGTTTTTTGATTTTGAGGCAAAGTATGAAGGAAAATCACTTGAAGTAACACCCGCCGAATGTAGTCCAGAAACCGCTAACGCTGTCCGAACTGCAGCCACTGGAATCTATTCATTATTTAATTGTCGTGGAGTAGTTAGGATGGATTTTATTTTCAATGAAGATGATCGCAAACCCTATTTACTGGAGATCAATACTGTTCCAGGACAAAGCGCCGCGAGTATTGTGCCTCAGCAAGTAGCCGCAATGGGATTAGACCTTAAGTCTTTTTATACAACACTTATCGAAGGAGCATTATCAGCAAAAACAAAAAAATAGCTATGGCATTCTCCTTTATAACAAAGAGGCCCCTCTGGCAAAATATTCTTGCTGCAATAGTTGTTTCCTTATGCTTGGTCGCAGCCTTTCTGTTAACATTAAACGTAATAACCAATCATGGAGAATACTTAACTGTTCCAGAAGTTAAAGGAAGAGACTATAAAATTATACAGTCTGATTTAGAAAAGAAAGGATTTGAAGTGGTTATTCAAGATTCAATCTATATCGATACACTGCCACCCAATATCATCATAAAACAATTTCCTGAGCCAGAGGCCACAGTAAAAGTGAATCGGGTTATTTACTTGACAATTAATTGCGCTGTTCCACCATCAGTTGGTATGCCTAATTTAGTTGGAATGACCTTTCGAAATGCAATGGTTGAGCTAAAGTCATTAGGACTAAAGCTGGGCGATACTATTTTTGTACCAGACATGGTTAAGAATGCTGTTAAAGATCAACAGATCGCGGGATCTACTATTAAACCTGGATCAGCCGTGAGGATGGGTACTTCAATTGATTTGGTAATTGGTGCCGGTATTGGAGGAGAAGAATTGCCTGTGCCTGATTTATACGGACTTACTTATCCTGAAGCTAAATTGGTACTTGAGATTAATGGTATCAATGCTGGCGTGGTTATTTTGGATGAAAACCTCCTAGATACATCTATGGGGTATATATATTGGCAAAATCCAATGCCATTCGACGCTCAATTGATGCCAAATAAAATACATGTTGGTCAGTTAATGGATATTCGATTAAGCCTTGAAAAACCCAAGGCCAAAACAGATACTGTTTCACCTTTTACTCCAAAATAATTAGTTAAATTTGTGGTATGAAAATTATAGATGTACAAGAACTTCAGCATCGTATTCAATCGGGGGAAAAGCTAAACCTCGTGGATGTAAGAGAACCTAATGAACATGAAGAATTCAATATCGGTGGTATTTTATTGCCATTGGGAGAGATTCGAATAAGTGAAATTGAATCAATAGAGGGATTAAAAGACCAAGAGGTGATTTGTTATTGCAGAAGTGGAAATCGGAGTGGTCAGGCTGCAATGATTCTAGAAAGTTTAGGATTTACCAATGTGATTAATGTTACGGGTGGTATGCTCTCATGGAGGGAAAACTTCCCACAATAGGGTACAGAAAAATTCTTCGGTATTATGCATGCTGCAATTAGTTGAAATTATTCACTTTATTGCACCATTTTTTATTTTTGAACTTTATACTGCAACTCTTGTAAGGATTTTTCAAGCATTAGGGTAACGATATCTTTACTGAATTTTTCTATTGATGATGGATTGAGGGTCTCAGTCTGAACAGACCAAATCATAGTCTCAGTAGCGCCATCAAATAGGTTCCCTTCCATAAAATAAGTCTTATCGGTAACATAATACCCTGGATCATATAAATACGGATACCAATAAGAATAAAATCCTGTAAAACGCAATCCATAACCCGGGTAAGGGCCATGAAAAGCTGACATGCCTGGAATGTATCGTGTTTCACTTTGCTTGTCAATCAACGTGATGGTAAAAATAAGGTCACATTTTAATTCTTTTATTTTATCTATCATCATCTCTTTGTCAAGTGGTTTTCCCTTGCTGAATGTTGGGGGAAAATAATCCCAACTTCTTTCTACTATGAAACCTTTTTCAATGGCAGCTTTACTCATTTCTTCTTCCAGATGAGTTCTGACATGAGGGTTAGTGATGAGTGCGGCTAAGAATATTTTCTTATAGGGTTTTTCTATGTTGAAATTTTCATTTTTCCATGAAAAAGTTACTTTATGCGATGGACCGCAGCTAGCCAAGAATAAAATTAAAAGAATGGACTGAATGAAAATCGACTTATCTAGCTTCATGATTATCTATTTGATCATGTAATCTAGAATTTATCTGCTCATTCAAAAATGATTCATATCATCTAGTGACCCAGTTTACGTTATTGATTTCGTTAGAAATTTATGGTGATACCAGCCATTAAATTTGTTCCTGCCATTGGGTAATAATAATTATTCTTACTTATTTTTCCCTCATACAGATAGCTATAGGTATAGCCATTGGCTTCATATAGGGTATTCCAGATATTATTCAGTTGTATTGAAAGGTCAATTGACTTAGTATTCTTAATGTTCAATTGATGATTTAGCTGTATGTCCTGAACAAAATACGGGTTAAGACTTCTGTCTTTTCTGCTTGTGTTATCAAGGTATTGCCTGCTCACATATTTGGATGTTAGGTTCAGGTGAATTGATTTGGTTAAATCAACTTTTATCATCGAATAGCCTATCAAAGAAGGGGAAAAAGAAATGTCAGGTTGTCTATAAAAATTCAATTTTTGCCCACCTGCATCATAGTCATCATAATATTCTGTGTAATCCTTGATCTTGTTTTGGCTAACCGCTAAATTATTTTCAATTCTTAGCCATTTATAAATAGTAAGATTTCCTTCTAATTCAATTCCTGCTCTGTAGCTTTTCGAAACATTAGATCGTGTATATGCACCAACATCATTTATTTTTCCTGTTAGTATAAGTTGATCTTTATAATTCATGAAGTAGGTAGTAATTGAAAGTTTATTATTCCCACTAACTCGTTCAATCCCGATTTCATAATCGCCCAATTTTTCAGATTTTGGTTGTTGTGTTAAACCTGATTCAAAATCATCTCGATTAGGTTCTTTATTTGCTATCGCATAAGAAGCATATAGAGTATACTTTCCTGCTTTTTTCGATACTCCAATTTTTGGGTTGATGAAGGTCCATGAATTGTCTACATTTAGACTTGGATTGTCTTTGAATCCACCTATATTATATTGAATATTTCTAACTTGAATATCTCCAAATAGGTTAGTGGTTTTCCCTAATTTTTGTAGCCATTTTGTGAAAAAATGACTCTCGTATTTATTTGCTTTTAAGGTATACCAAGAATGTTCCTTTGGGATTCCAATGTTAGACCAAATGACCTTTCCGACATGGCTCCCATTATAGCGGCTTATTCCACCTCCAAACATCACTTCTTTATGTTCATCTTTGAATTGAAATGAAAAATTATTTCCAATCAATTGATTCGAAAGCGATAATTGTCTAATCAAATCAGTTGAATAGATTTCATTTCCATCAATCACGGGGTTTGCTAGTGCATAGTCATTAAATTCTTGATCTGCTTTATACTGTTCATAGTATCCATTTCCTATAGTTACATAGGAAGCGTTGTTGAAATTCCATTTTGCATTAATTTTTTTATTATAAAATGCTTGGTAATGTGTTTGTGTATAATTATCTGTTTCGTTATCATATGGGGCTCCAAGTTTTTCTGTACCTGCAGTATTTTTCCTTCTATTCATTGTTAGCTCATCTTCCGAAATGCCATACCAAGCTTGGTATGTTTTTTCTTTTCCTGAAAAAATATTTAGCCTAAAGGATGACTTCTCTTTTATGCTTGCAGTAGATATGTAGAAAGATTTTAAATCACTTTTTGCTCGATCAATATAGCCATCACTTGTAATGGATGAAAGCCGCATATCGAATGTATACTGATTATTGATTAGCCCAGTTCCAGCTTTAATCGTGTTCTTGTTCGAGTTAAATGAGCCATAGCTTTTGCTTATTGTGCCATAGGGTAGAGGTTGGACTTCATTAGTTAATAAATTGATAGTGCCTCCAAACGAACCTGTACCATTGCTACTTGTTCCAACACCGCGTTGTACTTGAATGCTATTTGTCGATGAAATCAGATCTGGTAAGTTTACAAAATAGACCCCTTGCGATTCTGCGTCATTGTATGGAATTCCATTTAGCGTTATGTTTATACGTGTAGCATCTGTACCCCTAATTCTTATTCCTGTATAGCCTATTCCGTTACCTGCATCAGAGTTGACAACTACTCCTGGAATTTGATTTAGTAAGATGGGGATATCTTGGCCTAAGTTTTTGAGACTAATCTCTTTTTTAGATATCAAAGATTGTGTGAAAGGATAATTTTTACCAGCTCTAACTGAATTTATCTCAATAGGAGGCATGAATACTCTTGATCGGCTAAGTGATACAACATAATCATATAATGTGTCTGTTGTAAATACTTTGGGAGTATATCCTATTGCACTAATCATGAGCGTGCTCTTTTCATTTTCTCGTAAGCTGATGGTTAGTTTACCGTAACTATTCGTATAGTCTGTTTTGCCATCTCTTAGTGAAATGGTGGCCCTATATATGGGTTCCAGACTAAGACTATCAATTACGCTAATGGTAATTTGACTTTTAATACTACATGCAGTAAAGAGTAGGGACGTGATAAATATGAACTTTTTCATAACTGTTTTTGTTTTCCTAAAGTCATTGCTTCAGTTTGGTTTACAAAAACAGGAAAGGAGAGTATAGTGGCTCTGTCCTTCCCTGCGCAGGCATTATCCTGATCAGGTTCTACGGGTTTGATCTCAGCGTTGGTTTTACCTCAGCACCCCGGAACAGATACAAAAGTATAGTATTAATTCATTATAGTTACTGATTGACTTTTAATTTTTGTAACTTTCAATAGACCTCTGCGTATATATAAACAAAGATTCACCATGCGTATATTTTTTATTATAGCATTTATATCAGCTTCATTGTTCTTAACTGCGCAGGGAAAAATTGAGCGTTCACTTGAGCCATTCCAACAAGTTGACATTAAAGGGGGTATTAATTTCGTATTTTCTGCTTCATCATCCTATTCGGTAGAAATTCTAGGAAAAGACCCTCAAGATATCATAACAGACGTTAAAGGCGGCCAGCTCTTCATCTACCATAAGAAAGGTAAAAGTGTGCTTTCCGGCGAGTGGAATACATTAACTGGTCGTTATCAAGTTATTGTACATGCACCTTTCTTAGAAGGTATTTCAACAGCCGGATCAGGTAATATTAGTATAGACGGGATATTAAAATCGGATATATTAGAATTTAATGTTTCTGGTTCTGGTAATGTTTCCGGTAAAATCAATGTTGGAAAACTTACCATCGAAAGTGCCGGCTCTTCAAATATTCGGCTAACCGGAAATGTAGAAAAGGCAAATGTTCGCTCTAGTGGTTCTGGTAATATTCAATGTTTTGATTTAGTTGTAGATGATTGTCATTTTTCAAAAAGTGGATCCGGTAACTCACAGATTACCGTTATTCATTCTTTAGATGTATCGATTAGTGGATCTGGAAATTTTACATACAAGGGAACCCCAAAATCAATTTCATCTTCTTCAGCAGGGTCTGGAAAAATTAAAAGAATTCAATAAACTATACATCATGAAATCATTGCTATTTCTATTCATTTCAATAACTAGTCTTGCCTCATTTAGTCAAAAGCAAATTATCGTCCACGATAACCACGTCGTTGAACGTACTATTAGGAAGTTTAACTCATTAAGCATAAGTGGACCATTCAAAGTCTTTTTTTCACAATCAACTGATTATAAGTTAGCACTGAGCTCGTCCAATAAAACCATTGATGATCGGGTACAAACTTCCGTAGTGGATGGTGTATTAACGATTTCACTTCGGGGAAAATCGTTTTGGGATATAGGCTCAAGTGATCGCTATATTAAAGTCTATATTTCTGCTCCTGCTTTAAAGCATATAAATGCTTCTGGAGCCTCTGATTTTAATGTAGTTGGAAAAATGCACGCAGAAAATTTACAATTAACGCTGAGTGGCGCATCAGATTTTCGTGGATCTATAGAAGCCAGTTCATTACACATCACTCAAAGTGGTGCTTCAGACATTAAAATGGACGGTGATGTGCATACAATAACACTAAAGACATCAGGGGCAAGTGATTTTAATAGCTTTTCATTGGTTGCCGATGATGCCATTCTTTCGGCTTCAGGTGCTTCAAAAATTCAAGTAACGATTCGAAAATCAATTAGAGCAACCGCCTCAGGGGCAAGTGATATAGAATATCGTGGTAATCCTGAAAAGGTGGAACGCTCATCCTCCGGGGCAAGCAATATTTCCCGCCACTAAAACCGCTCAGTCAAACACATAAAAAAAGGCACAAATAGGAGAAATATCTCTTTTTGTGCCTTTTTTATGCCTTTGAGGCAAATTTGTGTTGCGAAGGCTGGGATCGAACCAGCGACCTTCGGGTTATGAGCCCGACGAGCTACCGCTGCTCTACTTCGCGGTGCAAATCTACGCTTAAAATCAATTATAGGCAAAACAATTATTACTGTGTTACCTTTGCAGCTAATGATGAGGTCTGGTTTCGTAAATATTTTAGGTAAGCCTAATGCAGGGAAAAGTACCCTACTTAACGCATTGGTAGGAGAGAAGCTTGCTATTGTCTCTTCCAAGGTGCAGACGACTCGACATCGTATACGCGCTTTTTTGAATGGACCTGATTATCAAATCGTTTTTTCTGATACCCCTGGAATTATAGAGCCTCAATATAAGCTGCACGAGAAAATGATGCGCGCTGTGAAATCCAGCATGGAAGATGCTGATGTTTGTTTGCTAATCGCAGACCTTAGGGATGATTTAACCCTATTAGATGAATTATTTTCACCCCTTAAATTACATGTTCCGTGTATAGTGGTGTTAAATAAGTGTGATATGGTGAAGCCTCCAAAAATCCAAGAGGCCGTTGACTTTTTTTCAGCAAAGTCATATTGTAAAAAAGCAATAGTCGTTTCTGCTTCAAAAAAGATTAACACCGATGAGCTAGTTAAGTTAATAGTATCCTACTTGCCAGAGGGAGATCCTTTTTTTGGCGAAGAAGACCTTACCGATATGCCCACCAAGTTTTTCGCAGGTGAGTTAATTCGAGAAAAAATATTTGATTTATTTGATCAAGAAATTCCATACCAAACAACCGTAATGGTACAAGGTTTTGAAGAAAAAAATACCTTAATTAAAATTACGGCAGATATAATCGTTCAACGAGAATCTCAGAAAGCGATTTTATTAGGGCAAGGTGGATTAATGATAAAGAAACTAGGAACAGAATCGCGAATATCATTAGAGTCATTTTTGGGAAGAAAAATATTCTTACAGTTGTATATCAAGGTTCGTGCAAATTGGCGAAACAATGATTTATATCTCAAAGAATATGGGTATGCCCAATAAGATTTCTATAGAATGAATTTGTCTCGAATAAAAAATATAGTAAGTAAGAGTTAATTTCAATATTGATACGTAAAGAATATAATAGAATAAAATGAGTGGGTTTACATTAGCAATAGTAGGGCGACCAAATGTTGGGAAAAGTACGTTTTTTAATAGGCTATTAGAAGAAAGAAAGGCTATTGTCGAAGATACATCTGGTGTTACACGAGATAGGCAATATGGTATTAGTGAATGGAATGGTAAATCATTCAATGTAATCGACACAGGTGGTTTTGTGCCAGATAGCGATGATATTTTTGAACGGGAAATTCGAAAGCAAGTAGTGATCGCGGTAGAAGAAGCCAATGCCATTGTTTTCATGTGTGATGTCACTACAGGAATTACACATCTTGATGAGGCTATGGCAAAGCTACTCCGCAAATCAAAAAAACCAGTTTTTCTGGTTGTGAATAAAGTGGATAATAATGAACGAATGTTATCGGCTACAGAATTTTATGGACTGGGTTTCAAAAACACCTATTTCCTATCTTCAATTTCAGGTAGTGGAACTGGTGATTTGTTAGATGAAGTGGCACTCCTTATTGATGTTGAACTCGAACCTTTGTCTACAGAGCTTCCTAAATTTGCAATCATTGGTCAGCCTAATGTGGGTAAATCATCTCTGCTTAATGCCCTGGTTGGTACAGAACGAACAATTGTGAGCGCTATAGCAGGGACTACAAGAGATACGATTCATACTCATTACAAGTTGTTTCAAAAGGAATTTGTGTTGATTGATACGGCTGGTATTCGGAGAAAAAATAAAGTGCATGAGGATATAGAATTCTATTCTGTTATTCGGGCAATAAAAGCCATGGATGAAGCTGACGTTTGTTTAATGATGATTGATGCAGAAAATGGAATCACGCAACAAGATTTAAATATTTTTTCGCTCGCTATAAAAAAAGGAAAGGGTATTGTATTCATTGTAAATAAGTGGGACTTAGTAGACAAGGTTACAAATACGTCTAGGGATTATGAAAAGGAAATGAAAACACGCTTAGCTCCATTTACTGATTTACCTGTTTTATTCATTTCAGCTACTGAGAAGACTAGAATTTTCAAGGTTATTGAAGTTGGACTTGAGGTTTTTGATAATCGAAAAAGAAAAGTGCCTACCTCAGCATTGAATGATGAAATGCTTAAAGTTATCGAAGCACACCATCCTCCTGTTGTTAGGGGAAATGCAATTAAGATCAAATTTGTTACTCAAATCCCTACTGTAGTACCTAGTTTTGCTTTTTTTGCTAACCATCCAGACGATATTAAAACTCCTTATAAAAATTACTTAGAGAATAAGCTCCGTGAAAAATTCAATTTCAAGGGAGTTCCCGTACGAATATTTTTTAGAAAGAAATAAAAAAAAGAGAGGGATATATGTCCCTCTCTTTTTTTATAAGCACGGTTCAAACTATAAATACTTAGAATTTATAATAAGCTGCTAAAAGGAAATTAGACGCACTGCCCTTCTCACTTCCGTCTTTTGTGTAGAATATATTTTTATTAGCAGATTCCAATCTAAGTTCAGGTATGATGGTGAATGATCCAAGACGAATATTTCCAGAAATGGTGTTCGCGAAAATACTGGATCCATAGGCAGCAGAACCTAATGCGGCTAATTGATTCTTATCATTGAATATTTCAGATCTTAATGTAATTCCAAATTTTTCAAATGGGTCATAGTTAATGTAGAAAGCTGAACCACCCCATGCTTTGGCGTCTGCATACATTTCAGCTGTTTGAGTTTTTGAATTATTGAGAGTTCCGTTATAGGCTACATTCACTTTGTCGCTTAGCTTAGCAGTAAACACCACATCAAATTGATTCACTTTTGCAGAGTCTGTTGGTCGTTGTCCGCCTACGTAGTTTAGGAACAATTTGACATTGTCAGAAAATGCATAGGAATATTGGAATAGCAACGCTTTTTTATTGTCCGACGGTACATCTCTGTAATCTGTTGGATTTGCAACACCTAACATAAAACCAGACTTGCCAAACGTTAATTCAGTTTTTACTCCTGTGTGAAGAAACGGACCCCAAGAGAACAGATAGGACATGCTGTAGTTTCTATTTGCCATTGGATCCACTATTTCATACCCAACATGTGTTCCCCATGTGCCTCCTGTGAATTTAATCCAATCTGCAGGGGCATAGGAAACATAGAGTTGTTTTATGTTTGAAAGAATACCTTTATCGTTGTATGCAAATTCTTTAGCCCTTTTTCCAACCCCGAGATCTAACGTTGCAGAGAATTTCTTTACTGCATAATCAACTCTTACAGATGCCATGCCAAGAGCCAACTTGCCAGTTGAATTGGTGAAGCTGGTTCTATTGTTTGATAGGTTTTTGCTAAAATCAGACCTAAAATAACCGTCTATATAACCGGAGAAAGTGAAATTTGATTTTTTTTCAGGAGCTGCTGCTGTACTGTCTTGTGCTTCTACATTGATTAATGAGAGCATGAAAATCCCAATTACGTAAAGTTTTCGTAACATTGTTTAAGTTTTTAGTTTTAAAAATGGGGTATGGCATAGGTAAACGTTCTTGTACAACTTTACCTCGCGCTGTACCCTTTTATTTAGTCTTCGATTTCAACTTCATGATTTTTCATAAGTAATGTTCCTTGTGTATATTTCTCATCATGTTGAGATTCATCCAATCCCATTTCTTCTTCTTCTACACTAACTCTTAGTGGTTGAATTAGGTTAATGAGTTTGAAAATCAAGAAGGATACAACAAAAGAGTAAACAACAGCTATGGCTGTAGCTTTAAGCTGAGTGAAGAAGAATGAGGCATTGCCATAAAATAAGCCATCATTTCCTGCGCTATTTACAGCTTTGGTAGCAAAAATTCCTGTTAGAACCATACCAACCATGCCACCAATACCATGGCAAGGGAATACATCCAATGCGTCGTCAAGAGTAGATTTTTGTTTGTAGTACACTGCAATGTTCGAAATGATTGCAGCAATTACTCCAATAAAAATACTTTGCGGTATGCCTACGAAACCAGCTCCTGGTGTGATGGCCACAAGACCAACCACTGCACCGATACAAAATCCCATGACAGATGGTTTTTTGCCTTTCAATACATCAAAAAACATCCAAGAAAGTCCAGCGGCTGCAGCAGCAGTATTTGTTGTTGCGAATGCAGAAACAGCGAGTCCGTTTGCGCCTAATGCAGAGCCTGCATTGAATCCAAACCAACCGAACCATAGTAATCCAGTACCAATTAAAACGTATGGTACGTTAGCAGGAGGAATTTCAGTACGATCCATATGTACTTTCCTACGTTTAAGGACAAGCGCACCAGCAAGTGCAGCGCAACCAGCTGAAATATGTACAACCGTACCACCAGCGAAATCCAATGCACCCATTTTAAACAAGAATCCCTCTGGATGCCAGCTCCAATGCGCTAGGGGAGCATATACGAATATGCTAAATAAGATAATGAAAAGAATATATGAGGTGAACTTAACCCTCTCCGCCAATGCACCAACTACTAGGCCTGGTGTGATGATAGCAAACATCAATTGGAAAAGGGAGAATAGTGTTTTTGGTATGGTAGGGGCAAGACTCCAAGGGGCAGTATTGTTTACGTCTTTAAAGAAAAAGTGTGTCATCGGGTCACCTACAAATCCACCCAATGTATCACCGAAGCATAGGCTGTATCCAAATGCTACCCAAATAACCGTTACAACTCCTGCTGCTACGGTGCTTTTAATCATCGTAGAAATTACATTTTTACGATGAACCATGCCACCATAGAAGAAGGCTAACCCAGGTGTCATTAGAAATACTAGGGCAGTAGCGATTAATACCCAGGTAATGTCTGCTCCGTTGTACACACCATCTTTGTCCTCAAAGTTTGGTAAAACAGGAACAAAAATAGCAGCAATTGAAACAAGTGCTAGAACGAAGAACGGTAATCGATCTCTAAATACTTTTGAATTCATTGTAAGCAAGTTTTTTGTTAATAATGTATTTATAAATGCGAAAATAG
>CAJBBV010000186.1 GCA_903951405.1 uncultured bacterium | reverse complement strand
CTGAAACAGTAGTAGAGGGGCAGAAAATGATTCCAGGGAATGTAAATATTGTTGAGGATGATATGGTTCGCTTCGTTTTTAATGAGGATGCTTTTTATGATAGCTTTTCTTTTAGTTACACTACCATCGATGCCAAGGCAGAAGACTTGATTTCTTTAACGTATAAAGTGGCGAATGAACATATCCCAGTACATAGTTATTATACGGTTAGCATAAAGCCCAATAAAAACAATGCTGTTATTGATCCGAATAAAGTGTTGGTTAGGCGAACTCGTCAGGGTAAGATCGAGGTAAAGAAGGCGATTCTTGAAAAAGACTTTTATACAGCCAGGGTTCGTGAATTAGGTACATTTCAATTGTTGGAAGATCGAATTCCTCCTGTAATCAGCTCAAACATTTATTCTGGACAAAGGCTTTCAGGTAGTTCACGCATTACCATAGACATTACGGACAATAACAAGACTATCAAGGATTTTAAGGCTACTTTAGATGGACAATGGTTGCTTTTTCAGCCTGTAGGCAATCGTTTCTTTTATTATCCTGACGAACATTTTTCGATCGGTGAACATAAATTATCCATTGTTGTTTACGATGAAGTGGGTAATATGAGTACTAAAGAATGGATTCTTTCACGTTAAAAAATAGTTTATGGCAGAAATTATAGAGGGCATGAAAGCCCCTGCTTTTACAGCAGTTGATCAAAATGGACAAAAAATTAAGCTTTCTGATTTTAAGGGAAAAAAGCTAGCACTTTATTTTTATCCCAAAGACAGTACAAGCACCTGCACCGTTCAAGCCTGTAATATTAGAGACGGGTTTAAGACGCTTGCTAAAAAGGGTATTGTTGTGGTAGGAGTGAGTCCGGATGACGAAAAATCGCATTTAAAGTTTATAGCTAATCACAAACTTCCATTTCAAATTATTGCTGATACAGATAAGAGCCTAGTAGAAAAATATGGCGTATGGGGTGAGAAATCGCTTTATGGCAATAAATATATGGGCGTTTTTAGAAAAACATTTTTGATTGACGAAAAGGGTGTAGTGATTAAAGTAATTGCGAAGCCCAAGGTCAAGGTACATGCAGATGAAATTGCTTCAGGGTTTGAAGGTTGAGATTAGCTCATCCATTCTATCTCTCCTAATGCTATTTCTCTTTCAACACCCTGTTGAATTACTAAACGGCCTGATTCGGTGACCCTTTTAACGAGGGCATCAAATTGGATATTTCCTTCTTTGAATTTGACGACTTGCTCTCGTTTATACAAGACGGTATTATATTGCTCGTGGAATTGGTTGAATGAAGGGTTTCCTATATGAGAGAAGATAATTTCTAATTCATGGCATATTTCGTTTGCCAAGTCAATAGGATTGAGTTGCTTACCCGTGATTTGCTTTAGTGAAACAGGTTTCCGGTCCATTACCCCAAATTCAGTCTGATTTACATTGATTCCAATTCCAATAATTGCCGTTTCCCAATTTTGACCTAAAACTACATTCTCGATCAGTATGCCCCCTGCCTTTCTGTCACCCCAATACAAATCGTTGGGCCATTTTATGGCAACCTCATCACCTGCGTAATTTTTTAACATGGTGTAGCAAGCAAGTGCTACCGAAATAGAAAGTTGATTTTGATACTGAATTTGGAGGTTTTTGCAATCAGCAACTACGCTCATAGTGATGTTTTCCCCCTTTTTACTTTCCCAGCGTTTAGCTCGTTGACCCTTTCCCTGGGTCTGTTCTAGGGCAAAAAATGTTGTTCCATGCGCAATTTTCCCACCTTTGAGCCGTTTCATGGCATGGTTATTGGTACTCTCAACGCTAGATAATATAACTAAAGGATCTCCGAAGTGGGCCATGAGGAAGGATTGAAATTAATCCGTATTTTTGGGCAAGATAAATAAGAAAAATATCATCTTGCCCCGGAGCGTTTAAGTTTCAAGTGTTTACACCGGAAAGATCTGAATTTTAAACCCGCAAGCAATAAAAAAAAATCATTTGGCATCACAATCTGCAGTAGCTGAACCGCAAAAAAAAATTACACGATTAACCCGAAACAGCAAATTACTTAAGGTTATCATCAAATCTATTCAGGATAAGAAAGGAGAGCATATCATTTCACTTGATCTTCGGAAGATTTCAGAATCCGTTTCTGATTTTTTTGTTGTTTGTGAGGCTCCGTCAACAGTACAAGTTAGAGCAATTGCAGACTGGATTGAAGTCATGGTAAAGCAAGAATGTGGCGAAATTGCATACAAGAGAGAAGGGAGTGGAGTTGCACAATGGGTATTGGTAGATTATGTAAACGTAGTAGTACATATATTTCTGGCTGAAACCCGCAAATTTTATAGACTTGAAGAGATGTGGAGTGATGGAATCGCACAGGAAGAAATTGATGAAGAAAAGCCTAAGGCGGCTCCCAAAAAAGCCAGCGTTGGAAAGTCTCCAAGCAAAGAAAAAAAAGCAGTAAAAAAATTATAATAAAGAGGCCAATATGAATCAGGAAGAGCAGAGCAACAACAAAAAATCAGGTCCGTTTCAAGGATTAAAACGTAAAAAAGATAGCAGTGGCAACCCGACTGGGAAAAGTCCTAAATTCAGTTTCTATTGGATTTATGTAGTTGCAGCAGTGATGCTTATTGGGTACCAAGTGCTTCGCGGAGTCACTCCCGATGCGATGAACATCACAGAACTTAAGTTCAAGCAGATCATGCTTGTAAACAATGATGTGCTTAAGTTGGAGCCTGTTAAAAATAAAGGGGTAATTAGAGTGTACATAAAACCGGATAGTCTTTCAAAGCCTTCCTATAAGGAGCTTTTGGGGGATAAATTGGTTTATGCTAAAACGTCAAAAGGGCCTCATTTTCAATTTAGCTATTCTAAAGTAGACGACTATCAAGAAAATCTCGATAAATACTTTGCCGTTCATCCAGAAATAAATCCGGTGGCTGTAGATCCAGTGAGTGATCCTGAATTTTTCGGTCCATTGGTAAACTTCTTATTTCCATTACTCATGTTCGGACTTCTCTTTGTTCTAATGATGAGAAAAATGGGTGGTGGCTCTGGCGGCGGTGGCGGCGGCGGTGGTATTTTCAATATTGGAAAATCCAAAGCTCAGCTATTCGACAAAGGGACTAAAGTCAATATCAATTTCAATGATGTGGCTGGACTCGAAGAAGCTAAACAGGAGGTAATGGAAATTGTCGATTTTTTAAAAAATCCAAAAAAATATACAGCTCTTGGGGGTAAAATTCCAAAAGGTGCATTACTTGTTGGTCCTCCTGGAACAGGAAAAACATTGCTTGCAAAGGCTATGGCTGGAGAAGCACAAGTGCCATTTTTCTCCTTGTCTGGATCAGATTTTGTTGAATTATTTGTAGGTGTTGGTGCTAGCAGGGTGCGTGATTTATTCAAGCAGGCAAGGGAAAAAGCACCATGTATCATATTTATAGATGAGATTGATGCTATTGGGCGTGCACGTGGAAAGAACATGATGATGAGTAACGATGAGCGTGAAAATACCCTGAATCAGTTGCTTGTTGAGATGGATGGCTTCGGTGGTGACAGTGGAATAATCATTCTAGCGGCAACTAACCGTCCTGACGTATTGGATAGCGCATTATTAAGGCCAGGCCGATTTGATCGTCAAATCAGCATTGATAAGCCAGATGTAAAAGGAAGAGAAGAGATATTTCATGTACATCTTAAACCTATTAAACACTCCGACAAACTTGCTATTCATAAATTAGCTGAACAAACTCCAGGTTTTGCCGGGGCTGATATTGCAAACGTATGTAATGAAGCTGCATTGATCGCTGCTCGTAAAGGCAAGTCGCAAGTTGAGATGGATGATTTTCAAGATGCCATCGATAGAGTAATTGGTGGTTTAGAAAAGAAAAATAAAATTATACTTCCTGAAGAGAAAAAAATTATAGCATATCATGAAGCAGGCCATGCGGTTTGCGGATGGTATCTTGAACATGCATATCCACTTCTTAAGGTAACGATAGTTCCTCGTGGTGTTGCCGCTCTTGGCTATGCCCAGTATACTCCAAAGGAACAATACCTTTATGATGTTGAACAGCTGACTGATCAAATGTGTATGACCTTAGGCGGAAGAGCTAGTGAAGATATTTTCTTTGGTAAAATTTCAACAGGAGCTCAAAACGATTTACAGCAAGTAACAAAGCTATCATACGCCATGGTTACTGTGTATGGAATGAATGAGAAGGTTGGAAATGTAAGTTTCTATGATCCACAGCAAGAGAGCGTATTCACTAAGCCGTATAGTGAGGAAACAGGAAAAATTATTGACGAAGAAGTGAGAGGATTGGTTGACAAAGCATATCAGAGAACTAAGGCCTTGTTAACAGAACGCAAAGCAGAAGTTGAAAAAATCGCTTTGGCCTTGTTAGATAGAGAGGTTTTGCATCAACAAGATGTAGAAGATCTTATCGGTAAAAGACCATACGAAGAGAAAAAGATATTTGCAAATGATGAAGTTGTTGCTTTGACACCTGTGGTAGAGTCAATTTCTACAGAGCCTGCTGCCGTTGAAGAAAATAAGCCTGAAGATCATAAAGCAGAATAAAGATGAAAGCCTCTTCAGCTAAAGAGAGTATTCTTAAGCACATCAGGAAAGCACTTACTCATCCGGTTCCTGCTCCTTTTCAGCAAATTGAAAAGACTGACTTTGCATTTACTCCATCAGAAGAGGATCTTGCAGTATTGTTTGCAGAAAAATTCACTTCGCTTCTTGGCCAATTTTCTTTTTGTGTAAATGAAGAAGACTTAGTTGACCAAATCAAAGCGTTGGCCATCGCCCAAAAATGGAATGAGATTTATTGTACTGATCAAAATCTTCGTGATGCTTTTGTCTCTTTTGGTTTCGATTCCTTTTCTGAAAAATCCTTGGCTGAGTCGGATGTCTCCATAACACGGTGTGAATTATTGGTAGCAAGAACTGGGTCTATGGTACTGTCTTCTGTAGAATCTTCAGGTAGAACCACTAGTGTATATGCACCTATTCATATTTGCATTGCAAAAAGCAGTCAGATTGTTTTTGATGTTAAAGATGCATTGATATACCTGCAAAAAAAATATGGGGATAATATACCCTCACAAATTTCATTCGCAACAGGCCCAAGTAGAACCGCTGATATTGAGAAAACCTTAGTAGTGGGAGTGCATGGTCCAAAGGAGGTATATTGTTTTCTTCTTGATAAATAGGCACTACAGACTCTTCTATATCATTTACTGAGTATATTTGAACATGCAAATTCCTGCTGAAAAAAAAATATATTTTCTTTCCGACTTTCATCTTGGTGTTCCCAATCATGCTCAAAGTCTTATCAGAGAGAAAAAGATAGTTTCATTCCTTGAAGAAATATCCAATGATGCAGCAGAAATATTCATTGTAGGCGATCTATTTGATTTTTGGTTTGAATACCGCAGCGTAGTTCCAAAAGGATACGTTAGAATTTTGGGTAAAATTGCAGAACTAACAGATCGAGGTATACCAATTCATTTCTTTACTGGTAATCATGATATGTGGATGTCTGGTTATTTTGAAAAAGAATTAAATGTTCAAGTATATAAAAATCCCAAGGTGTTTACTTACAACAGTAAGAAGTTTTATATAGGTCATGGCGATGGATTAGGCCCAGGTGATTACGGGTATAAATTTATAAAGCGCATTTTCCGTAATCCAATTTGTAAATTTTTGTTTGGATTAATCCCTCCCCATATTGGCATAGGGTTAGCTAATTATTTCAGCAAAACTAGCCGTGCTAGTACTGAGGGAAGTGAAGAAACATTCCTAGGGGAGCAAGGCGAGTGGTTAATTAGTTATTGCAAAGACATCTTGAAAGAAGATGCATTTGATTATTTTATTTTTGGTCATAGACATTTGCCAATTGACTTTAACCTTTCTGCAGAAAGTAAATATATTAATTTAGGTGATTGGATTAAGTATGATTCTTATGCCGTCTTTGATGGTTTCGAACTAGCGCTAAAGCAGAACTTTCATGCGTAAATTTTTTACATCAATATTGTGTTGCTTACTATCTGTTGGTTTTATCTATGCTCAGCAATTCCCCGTACCAGTATTTCATCATGAAATAACAGGAGATTATACTTATGTAAAGGCAGATGAACTTGGAAATATCTTTGCACTTACTGCAGGTGGACAATTGAAAAAGTTCAATTCGAATTTTGATTCTATAGGGGTGTTTAATGATGTTAAACGTTTAGGAATAGTAAATCATATTGCATTTGGAAATGCGTTAAGAACTGTATTGTATTTTAAGCAATATCGAAATATTGTTATTCTTGATAGATTGATGCAAGTTGTAAATAAAATTGATTTAAAAAAACACTCTCTTTTTCAAGTTGAAGCTGTAGCTCCTAGTTACGACAACAAGATTTGGATTTTTGATGAGCAAGAAAGTAAATTAAAAAAATTGAGTGAAGATGGTTCCGTATTATTTGAAACAGCAGATCTGAGGATTGTATTTTCCGAAGCTATATCACCCTCTACTGTAATAGACAACGAAGGATTTGTCTATCTATATGACCCTTTAAAAGGGCTGTATATTTTTGATTATTATGGCGG
>CAJBBV010000185.1 GCA_903951405.1 uncultured bacterium | reverse complement strand
ATGCTCCATATTACTGTGGCATAGGCAAAATTTCGAACGATTTTGTTATCGTAGGAGAACTTTTCAATTTGCATGTTACTTGTTTTGGCTGTTAGAAGTGGATGTGTTGTCTATATTATCTTCGAATAATATTCTTATGGAAGGAGACACGTCATCTTCAAACTGGCCATTGCTGACAGACCATATAAATGCAAAAAGAAATCCTGATGCAATCATCAGACTAGCTATAATCAGAATTATGATAACGCTCACTAACCTTAATTTTCTCAAAAGTATTTTTTATCAATAGGGAGCGGTATGATGGACTTCAACTGAAAAGATGATTTTAGTCATGTTTTCAGTTGAGAATTAAATTGGAGATGTAGTGAAGTTTTTAGTTGTGAAATCCGCTAGAAAGTTGTTGAATTAGATTGTCTCTAGCTGATACTTTCGAGCATAGAGATTTCCGAGTAGGGTTACTAATAAAATGATGCTAATAGAGCTGGCAGGCATTAGGATTGCAGCAATGAGAGGAGAAAGAAGCGCTTGTGTAGCAAAATATAGACCTACTATATTATATCCAATAGAGAGAATGAAACTTACGGTTACTATCTTTTTACCGGTTCTTGCTAATTTGAATAGCTTGTTTAGCTTTTTCATTTGGCTTCCTTCTAAGATAGCATCACAAGCAGGAGTGAAGTGGGTTGAATTGTCTGTAACGGCAATCCCAACATCGCTTTGTTGCAATGCACCTGCATCATTAAGACCATCCCCAACCATGATTACTTTTTTACCTTGATATTGAAGGTATTTGATGTATTCTAATTTTTCTTGAGGCGATGTTGAAAATTGTAATTGTGCTTCATGCCCCAATGATTTTCTAATTCTTGATTCTTCTTTGTTGTTGTCTCCGCTTAATATATGTAGGTATGGAATTCGTTTTGTTATTTGGTGAATGGTTTGAAAAATGTGTTCTCGATAATTTTGTTCTAGTGTGAAATATCCTTTGTATTGATTATCTATGCTAATATGAATAGCTGCATTTTCTGAATGCGTTAAGTGGGTTTTATCGTGAATATGTTCGAGAATAAATTCAGCATTCCCTATACAGAAACTATGCGCTGAAACTGTGGCTTGGATTCCTTTTCCGGGGATCTCACCATATGAACTGATCGTATCTGTCTCGGTCATATTATTCCACTCTGACCAGTCAGAGAGAGCTTTGCTAAATGGATGATTCGACTGAGAAACAATAGCTTTAATCATGATAGCTTCATTATAGCTTAGTGTCTTTCCTATGTATTGAATAGAAGATTGATCTCCCGTTGTTAGGGTACCAGTTTTATCAAACACAATGGTATTAGCATCCCCAATTCGTTCAATGACATTTGCATTTTTAAGGAAAAATTTATTCTTTCCAAAGATGCGCATCAGATTGCCATACGTAAATGTAGCGGAAAGTAGGAGTGAGCAGGGGCAGGCTACAATTAAAACGGAGGTTAATACTTTCCACGTGTTGCTTGGTTCATTCAATTGCCAATAAATAGTTGCTATGATGGCTATAGAGAATAAGGCAATACTAAAGTAATTGCTCCAGGGATGGATGAATGAAGCTTCTCTATTTTTTTTATTGTGAAAAATATCATTATTCCATAGCCGAGTGAGTTGACTTGATGAAACTGGTCGTAAAACTTGAAGTTCAATTGCTGTTCCAATTTGTTTTCCTCCTGCATAGATCGTTCCACCGAGTTCAATGTTTACTGGTTCACTTTCCCCTGTAACGAAGCTATAATCAATACATGCTTTTCCATTTTTCAGAATAGAGTCTGCTGGGATAAGTTCATGATTTCGCACCAGCATGATATCATCCTTAACAATTTTGTCGATTGTTTTATAGCTTTTTTTATTTTCACTAACAACTTGGATACTTAGGGGGAAGTAGGATTTATAATCTCGCTCAAACGATACGGCATGGTGTGTTTTAAGTTGAAACCATCTTCCGATGAGCATGAAGAAAACAATGCCGCTCATGGAGTCTAAGTATCCTGTCCCTATATGCATAGTGATTTCATAGATGCTTCGTGAAAATGTTATTAAAATCGCAAGTGCAATAGGGGCGTCTATGTTAAGCCATTTCTGACGAAGTCCTTTCCACGCTTGAATAAAGAATGGTGCTGCAGCGTAGAAGAGAACAGGAAGAGAGAGCAGTAGGCTGATATATGAAAAATATTCTTTTAGTATGGTTTCGTTTATTCCATCACTTGATAGATAGTCTGGAAAGCTTAGCATCATGATGTTGCTGAAGCAAAATCCGGCTAAACCTATTCGTATAATTTCTTTTTTTGAGGTTGTTTGTAGGGATTTTTTTTCATTGCTTTCAAAACTCACTGATGGAGGATAGCCGATATAGTCTAACAAGGAGGCTAGTGCACTTAGTTTTATTTTTTCCTTATCAATGATGATGATAATTTCTTTTTTATCAAAATCAACCGTGCTGGCTAGAACGAATTTGTTTATTCTGCTTAAGTGTTCTAGTAGCCATATACAGCTTGAGCAATGAATGTGAGGTAGGCTAAATTGAATATGTGTATGTTGCTTGTCTGAAAATAGGATTAACGTTTCAGCAATGACTTCATCATCAAGGAAGTTCCATTTTTCGTGTATGAATCGGCCTTTAGGTGTAATGCCAGAAAGCCGTTGCATTTTTTCTGGATCACATGCATCTGTTTCTTGTAGGATTTCATACACTTGTTTACAGCCTTCGCAACAGAAGGAGTGAGTGCCATCTGTTATCGTGACAGAGCAAGAATCGCCACAGTGAGTACAATATGAAATCAGATCAGAACCTATATTCATCGAAGTATTAGAATGCAGTGGCAACGTAGTTTAGAAAATTACATTTTAGGTCAAGGAATTTTTTCTCAACATTTCTGATTCGTTCACGCAACACATTTTGCGAAAGAAGCGTGTGTACGCCGTATCCTTCGGCTTCGATTCTTTTTTCTCTGATCAGAAAATTTTGTTGACGAGCTAGGTCTACAATAACTTCAGCCATACACGTTTCTTGCTCTTGCATTTCGCTTTTCAGAATTTGGATACTCGACAGAATATCTTCTGCGATATATGACTTCTTGTCTACGATTGAGCTAAGCATCTTTTCAAGATTGGGAATTTCCTTGCTCTGCCTTGTAATCATGTCATCCCAAGCCTCATTCTCTTTCATAAAGAGTTCAAGAATTCTTCCGTCCATATAGCTGTATTTTTGCTGGTTATTTGTATACAGCAAAGCTTGGTTTTTAGCTAGGCTAATAAAATGATCATTTTCAAAAGAAAATATGATTGAAGTCATTGGTGGGGGGGGGTAGGAGTTAGGGGTTGGGAGTTGGGAGTTGACCGCTTTGCGCTTAACGCTGTTTCACTATTGTCTCTTTCCTATTGCCTCTTGCCTCCTCTTTGCCTATGTGCCTTCGTCCCTTTTCTGTATTACTATTGCCTATTGCCTCTTGCCTCCCTCTGTGCCTTTGTGCCTCTGTCCCTTTTCTGTATTTACTCCTGCGATTTACCTTCTCTCAAATAACCACCTAACTGGTTTTATTTTTTCGTGGGATAATCCGAATTTTTTTATGCAATCCCGTATATGGCTAATGGCTTCCTCAATGGAATCGGTT
Source organism: uncultured bacterium (assembly GCA_903951405.1). Classification (GTDB taxonomy): domain Bacteria; phylum Bacteroidota; class Bacteroidia; order Chitinophagales; family Chitinophagaceae; genus Pollutibacter. The sequence goes on along the minus strand of CAJBBV010000185.1, from coordinate 41 downwards.
ATCAAGAATAGCTTAAGGTCTTCTTCAGATATGGTATTGGT
>CAJBBV010000184.1 GCA_903951405.1 uncultured bacterium | reverse complement strand
TTGTTAGGTGCCGTTCAACCGAAGGTATTGGACTACTATAAAAGGGACCATTTTGAATATGCCGGCGCTGCTGGAGGATGGATAGATCGCTATGGCTATCCATTTTCAAGGGGTCGACTATTTGATAGACTAGAAAAAGACGAACATCAATATGATGATGCAACACGGGTATTTTGGGCTTCCGGCGCGGCCATGTTCATTAGAACCGAAATTTTTAAGAAAATGGGCGGATTTGATCCCTACTTTTTTGCACACCAAGAAGAAATTGACCTTTGCTGGAGAATGCAACTCGAAGGGTATCATATCATGATTTGCCCTAGCTCAGTGGTATATCATATTGGTGGGGGTACATTAACAAAAGAAAACCCACAAAAAACATATCTGAATTTCAGGAACAACCTGATTATGCTTTATAAAAACGTAACTGGCAGCGAGCTTCTATGGGTCATACTCATTCGATTTTTTCTAGATGCTATAAGCGCATGGAAAAGTTTAGTCTCTGGAAAATCATCCTATTTCTTTGCTGTAGCTAAAGCTCATTTCGGCTTCTTTAGTTGGCTTATATTCTATCGTTCCAAAAGTCTGTTTGCAACGCATAGAACAGGTAAAATCTATGGAAAATATAACGGCAATATTGTATTAGAACATTTTCTCAAGGGCAAAAACCGATTTTCTGAAATTATTCCTACTAAAAAATGATTTGTACGTACGATTGATTATTTTTGCAACGGAAATAAACGTTATGCAACAAAACACAATTGACAGTACTGAAAAGAATGATTTTGGAAGAAATTGGGTAAGCTCTTCCCGCTTCTTATTCCACATCCAACTTTTTGCATTTCTTGCCTTCGTATTAGGCGGATGCTATGGTTTATACAGCATGCATTATCAAGGAAAGCCTAAAGTAGAGGTTCCTGAAAGCACGCAATACACTCCAAAATACAAATAAGAAAAAGACTTTGTAAGATTGCAACGATGCCTTATTTTTGCAATCCTTAAAAGCGACTTGTTATACATTGCGGAAGTAGCTCAGCTGGTAGAGCACAACCTTGCCAAGGTTGGGGTCGCGGGTTCGAATCTCGTCTTCCGCTCAAAAAAAAGTTCCATCGATCAAGATGGAACTTTTTTTATGCCCTAAAATCAGGCGATCATTTTTTAACGGCTAATGAATTTATCCAAGCAGCAATTTTACGTGCATCAGCCTCAGGTACTTGAGGCATAGGGGCCATTGGTGTGCTATAATCAGGCCAATTCTGTGGTTGAGGATTTTTAATCAACTCTAAAATCTTTTCGATAGAATAATTCCTTTGTGCTATATCCTTAAACGCTGGTCCAACTTGCTTTTTATCAGCATTATGACACGCTATACATGTATTTTTAATCAACAAAGGTTTGACCTGCTCATAGGTCAGCTTCCCTTTCGTGACTGAACTAGATTGATCTTGTTTTGCTGAGTTCTTTGTACTGATTGATGCTAGGGATAGTTTCTCCCCATCGGGTATATTATTCAATGTATAGTACCCAGTTGGATGGATAAGTGAGTAGTAATTTTCAACATCCCGAATGCCGTCTAACGTGATCTTATGTATGTAATTTGTCCTTAGCCCTTCTACCACTATACGCACTTTCAACCCATCTGCCGCAACACGTACACCCTTTACAGCACATTTTTGGGTATTTTGAGTTGGACTTCCATAAACAGCTTGGTATTTATAAATGAAGCTTTCAACAGCATAAGCAGATAAATCACTCGCCACTGCTTTATCAATTGGTTTAGTAAACTCAATTTCGAAACCGTCTGGCATAGCCTTAACTGTCTTCATTTCAAAAGGCGTTTTTCTATTCCAATAAAGTCGTTGCAATCCCTCATTGGCATCACCGTCAGATCCCCATCCCCTATTGGTTTCACCCACGAATAAAGAACCATCATTTGCCCATGACATCCTTAATACGCCTGATTGAAAACCACTTCTAAATGGCCAAGCAATGCCCTGCAACTCGCCTTTTACCTTCTCCATGTAAACACGTGAAATCATACTCTGTCCTTGGTCACCCACGAGCAATTGTCCTTCAAAAGGGCCAAATGCGCCTTGGGGAATCTTTATAATTTCAGAATTGGATATTCCTAATATACCATGTGGCAGCCATACGGCTGGCATTTGCAATTCTGGAGTGGTTTTTTTGACTTCCATCAGGGTCATGAATTTTTCATTCACTATATCCTGTGGCATGACAGCACCACCTTCTTTACCATATTCAATACGTGGATTAACCTTCCCATATATATCTTCTCTAGTCAACTTCAATGGTGAATTCGGCATAGAAGTCCATACCAAACTTGCAGGATGCCCCATGAATGCGCCTTTTTTTAAGGGCATAATGCTACCAGAACCGACCCAATCACCTTGGTTGTCAGTATAAAATAATTCATCATCAATCATGCTTAATCCACAAGGAGATCTCATTCCAGCTGCCCAAGGCTCCATACGTCCATCCTCAAAAATATGTAGTGCCCAACCTCTCCATGGTACAAAACTTTCTGCATGCCACCATACATCACCAAAGCCAAGATTTAAGGTAACATAAAATGATCCGTCTGATGCGATTTTAGGACCATAGCTATATTCATGATAATTACCTGAAATAGGCCAAGCATATATTGTTTCAAACACATCTGCCTTGCCATCCATATTAGAATCATGCAACCTTGTTAACTCGCCACGTTGAACAACATACAGTGAACCATTTTTATACGCGACGCCAAGCACCTCGTGTAAACCAGATGCAAATTTTCTAAAATAAGGTTTAACACCTGTTGGATTTTCAACAATATATACATCTCCCCTGCGGGTAGTAACAGCAAGATTACCGTCAGGCATGGTGCATAAACCACCAACTTCTAAAACCATCCCTTCTGGGGAATGAATTTTATTGATTTTAAAAAAATCTTCCTCTTTGGCAGACTCTTGTGCATTCAACATCATGAACGAAGTCAACAATAAAATTGCTGTACTAAAAAAATATGTATAACGGAACATTCTATTTTTTGATTGAACTAACTTCATAAAAACGAAATTTAAAAAAGGATAGAATAAGTGAATTTATCTTTAATCGGAACAAGCAACTCTTTGCGTCCCTTAACATCACGAATAATGGGAAGCACCGAATTTGATGATTCAATTTTGATATAATAATATTTATCATCGATTATAAATACTCCTGGAGATACTTCTGAAATAGTCCATGCATCGGCAAGTCTGTAATAAAGATTATCCGATCCATTTTCAATAGTGATTTCACGTTCTAATCCAGTACGGTCAGCTATAACCCGTATGTGATCAGTTACTGATGCCCCATAAATTTTATATTTAAATGAAGGTCTATCTTGTTCATCTAAAACATATCCTTTTGGAACAAATCCAGATGCAGCTGTGTCTGCAGACCATTCCTCATTTTGATTAGCAAGTTTATTGATCATCAAGGAAGGTTTTCCAAAATATTCTGTCACTCCTATTGGAGCAGAAGAACCATCTCCCCTGCTAATCCACATCGGACTAGCATCTAAAAATCCTCCACGCCATGCTTGAACAATCATACCATTATCTAGATCATAGGTATAATGAACTTTCTCAGGAGTTCCTACACTAACAGAATGAGTAATTCTCTTTCCTACAGGCAAGTCCATGAAACTGCGTAGAATAGTGTTCTCTGATGCCGAAATCAATATAGGATCCTCAGCATCCACTGGGATATTACTGGCATCACTGATGATGAATTCCCTGACACCAGGGGCTGCTACTTTAAGTATGACTGAAGGCTTATCCCATCCATTGTATTTTGAATAAACTACTTCTATAGGGTAGTCGCCAGCATTCAAATTAATCGATGCATCTTGATTACCTTTTCCAAATGCAAGCAGTGTATTTTTATCTATTGTCAACTTTCCTGTCCCCCCCCTTGTATCTAAATTGAATTTATATTCACATGCCTCACTCACATGAATTGTTCCTGTATACTTTACTAAAAAATCATTGTCAGGCAGCCCATCAATATTAGTGGTAATTAAGTCAACTTTTTTTTGTTGGAATACTTTGCTAGTAGCTAACGTACTTTCTTGCTCAAACTTTCCTTTATACAGCGTTGCTGTAAGTGAAGAAAGGCTTGGCTGTTGCTTATTGTAATTGGTGACAACCATATTCCTGAAGGCAACTTGACCATGGTCACCTTGAATGCGCAGCGCATCTTCAGCTACTTCGTTATTTTCTACAGCCCCAGCTGTTGGCGCATACAATTCAATGTTTTCTTGAACCAATACACCATTCAATTCTACACGAAGAATACGAGCATTTTTAACTTTAACTCCCCCTTCAAAACGTGGCGCTTGAAAAGCTATTTTAAAATGTTGCCATAAGCCAGGTGCTTTACTAGCATTCTGCCTAGGGGCATGGCCATCAACATTTTGACGACCTTGAGGTCGTGTTTCATCATATCGTTCATATATACCCCCTATGTCTGAAGATTTTGGATTCAATACAGCCCAGCTATCTAATAATTGTAGCTCATATCGGCCTTGCAAATAAATTCCAGAATTCGATTCTTTTGCCATCATGCAATCCAACTCGATATCAATATCACCATGCTTAAACTTGGTATACAAATCCTCTCTATCAGTAGGATTTGGGAGGTTCACTAATATACCAACACCGGGTGTAAACGTCATCGTGTGAGATTTACTGATATCTGCATTCACGTCGCCAGCGATATGCCAGTTTCCACCAGGATTGTTGAAGCTCGACAAATCAGATAGATCGAGTTTTTGTTGAGCAGACAACAATTGGCAACTAATCAGTCCAACAATCAATGTGAACCCCTTGGCTACACTCGAA
>CAJBBV010000183.1 GCA_903951405.1 uncultured bacterium | reverse complement strand
GAAAATGATATTCTTCAGATTTTGAATTCTATTATTAAGACAGCTGCCTTTTTATGGCTTGTGTCTAAAATTCAACCCAAGTGGTTTGGAATTGTGAAAGATAAAAGACGTTAGATGATAGAGGTTAGATAGACGTTAGATGATAGACGTTAGATGATAGATGTTAGGTGTGGGTTAAGCTGAATCTTAAACTAATAGTTGATTAATTTTTCTGGAAATTGTTTTAATGAGTAAAAGGAATATAACCTTAGCATACCGTCATCCTAATCCTGGGTTTTTCAGTATTGAAAAAGTGTTTGATTCGGTAAAGAAGGAATTTTCAAGTGATTATAATCTTAATCGTATTGTATTACCCTATCCAACCAAGGGATTATTTTCATTGATTGCTAATCTTGTATACTTGACTAGGCACAAATCGGAATATGTTCATATTACAGGGGACGTACATTACGCTATGCTTGCACTTTCTCCTCATAAAACAATTCTTACCATACATGATCTTGTTTTCTTGCAAAAAGCAACCGGACTTCGAAGAAAAATGCTGACCTGGCTCTTTGTTAAGATGCCCGTGAAACGAGCTCAATTCATTACTACCATATCTGAAAAGTCTAAGCAAGAGATTGTTGACTATTCAGGATGTATCCCTACTAAAATACACGTAATACCTAATCCTGTCGATAATTGTATTCAGTATGTTGATAGACCATTTAATACCGAGCAACCGATAGTACTGTTCATAGGCACGAAGGAAAATAAAAATCTAGAAAATACTATTGCTGCGTTAAGTGGATTGTCGGTTCACCTCAGAATCATAGGTAAACTTTCATCAACACAGCAGTCATTGCTTGATTCATCTAACATCAACTATTCAAGTGGTTGGAATATTTCAGATTTGCAAATGGCCCAAGAGTATGCCAACTGCGATATCCTTTTATTTCCTTCAACCTATGAAGGGTTTGGACTTCCGATCATTGAAGGTTTTCAAGCAGGTCGAGTCGTTATCACCAGCAATATTTCACCCATGAAAGAAGTATCTGATGGAGCTGCATTCCTAGTAGATCCTCACTCCATTGAATCCATCAGAGAAGCGGTTCTTACCGTAATTCAAGATTCCGGTTTACGTGAAATGTTAATTCAAAAAGGATTTGAACGTGTAAAGGCATTTCAACCTGACCAAATTGCTAAGCAATATGATCGGGTGTATTCTTTAATGTTTAGAAAGGTTTAGAGAGGTTGTGGAAAGTTTAGGAACGTTGAAGATTATTTAAGTTATCAACTTTTAATAGATTTAATTTTATACAGATACAATTGAAAAAAACTAAACCTCCCTAAACATTTCTAAACCTCTCTAAACATTCCTAAACCTAATTATTCGGTGTCTCCCAAACTAAAACTCCTCCTCTTCACCGACTGGTTCTCTCCTGCATTTAAAGCAGGTGGGCCAGTTCGATCGGTAGTTAATTTGGTGGATCGATTTAAAGAGGAGTATGATATGTTTGTATTTACATCAGACAGGGATTTAAACGATACCAATCCATTTGATGATATCGTTGCAGATGAATGGATTGCTCGGGATGGAATTCATATTTATTATTATTCTCCAGGTAAAATGACTTATGCACTCGTGAAGTCAACGATTAGTGATATTGCCCCAGATAAAATTTACTTGAATAGCATGTTTTCAAATATGATTCTTCCTATTCGAGCAGCTTATCAATCAGGGAAAATTGTATTAGCCCCACGGGGTATGTTGAGGCCATCTGCGTTGGCGGTAAAACCCATCCGAAAGTTTTTTTACCTCAGTCTACTTAAACTATTTTCCGTTGAACGCTTTATCACATTTCATTCTACTGGAGTTGACGAAACAAAAAACATAAAACGCATCTTCCCCTTAGCGACCAAGATAATTGAAGCACCAAACCTTCCTGTTCCAGTAAGTGGTTCATTGGTGGAACATTTGAAGGAAGTGGGGGCTGTAAAACTTATTTTCGTAGGACGAATACATCCCATAAAAAATTTATTGGTCTTGCTTGAAGCGTTAGAGAAGGTGAAGGGGGATATTCACTTAACCATTATTGCAACGCTTGAGGATTTGACGTATTGGGAAAAGTGCAATGTCAAGATACAAGCTCTACAAGAGCAGATTCAAATTAATGTGATGATTGATTTGCCGCACCATGAAATAAAGCAACATATTGAGCAGGCTCATTTTTTTGTGTTGCCCACGGAAGGAGAAAATTTCGGACATGCTATATTTGAGGCATTGGCAGTCGGTTGTCCGATTATAATTAGTGATCAAACGCCTTGGCGCAACTTGGCATCACAAAAAGCAGGATTTGATTTATCGCTTCAGGATCTCAATTCATTTTCTAACGCTATACAATCTTGTATTGATATGGACAATGATGTGTGGCAGGAATATAGGCATGGTGCATGGAATGAAGCCAAACGATATTCAGCAGAAATGAATCCTGAATTGTCGTATTTTCAGTTATTCAATACATAATAGAAGTAGGTGAAAGTAAATCTATCAACATACGATACGCAGAACGGTGAGTTTGCTCGCTCTATTGGAGCATCAACATTGAAGCAGGTGCTTTGGTTTTTGAGTAGCATTCTATTTGTTCGCAATCCATTTATTCCGTTTTCAGGATTTCGGAAATGGATCTTGATTTTATTTGGTGCAAAGATTGGAACTGGATGCAGAATTCGTCCGGGTGTACAAATCAAATACCCTTGGAAGCTTACTATAGGTGACCATGTATGGTTAGGTGAGCATTGTTGGATTGATAATATAGCAGAGGTGACTATAGGTAGCCATGTATGTATATCACAAGGTGCTTTTCTGTGTACAGGAAATCATAATTATCATTCTTCGGGTTTTGAATTGATGATGAAGCCCATACTCATTGAGGATGGCGTTTGGATTGGTGCGAAATCAATTGTATCACCTGGTGTTATATGTTCTTCACATAGCATGCTCACTGCTGGTTCTGTCGCCACAAAAAATATGGATGCAAATGGTATTTACCAAGGTAATCCGGCAGTTCTTGTTAAACAACGTTCTATTCATTAGATGTTGAAATTCTCAATCATTACTGTTTCCTATAATGCTGCTTCAACCATTGCTGACACATTGAAGAGCATTGCTGATCAATCGTATGATTCAATTGAGCATATCATTATTGACGGAGCTTCATCTGATCATACCTCGGAAATTGTTTCTCGTTTCCCCCATGTTTCTATATATGTGTCTGAAAAAGATAAAGGCATTTACCATGCCATGAATAAAGGCATTGAATTGTCAACAGGTGATGTAATTGGCATTCTGAATGCAGACGATTTATATTCACATCGTGACGTCATATATAAAGTAGCTGAATTGTTTGAAGATAGTAGCGTTGAAGCCGTGTATGCTGATCTTAATTTTGTTGATTGGGTTGACACTAGTAAGGTTAAGCGAAAGTGGAGGTCAGGTTCATACAAAGTCAAGGATTTTTATTGGGGATGGATGCCTCCTCATCCTACATTTTTTGTTAGACGTAGTGTATACCTGAATCTAGGGATGTTTAATACGGTATTAAATTCCTCTGCTGATTATGAATTAATGCTTCGTTTGCTACTCAAGCATGAAATTAAGACGGTATACCTACAAGATGTGATAGTTAATATGAGGCAAGGTGGTAAAAGCACATCATCATTAAGGAATAGACTTATAGCGAATCAGGAGGATAGAATGGCATGGGCCTTGAATGCGCTAAAACCTCATTATTTTACATTAATTTT
>CAJBBV010000182.1 GCA_903951405.1 uncultured bacterium | reverse complement strand
GTTAGCGCACTTGAATAGCTCGCAAGGTTAACGGAATAGAAAGCGTAGAATAGCATACGGCGTCAAGACTACTGCCTGTCTCTAAACGGCGATGTTGACAACAGACCAGGATACCTAGTGATAGGGCTTGGTGGAAGTCGGAAGAAAGTACGCTCGCAAGGTGTACAATAATGTCCGAGGTGTTGTTGGGTAAGCATGTATTCTCAGTGCTCCACTATTCTAAAACACATTACCACAGTGGCAGGCGAAAGTCCTACGCCAAAAGTTAAAACTAGGTAGTGTGTTTCACAATAGTCAATTTGCCTTGATAGCTCAGGGGTAGAGCGTCTCCTTTACACGGAGAGGGTCCGCGGTTCGAAACCGTGTCAAGGTACCAATCATGTGTGGGTGTGCGCTGAACGGCTAGGCACCTGATTGCAAATCAGTATAATGCAGGTTCGAGTCCTGTCACCCACTCCAGACAATTCTCGGTATAGTGAAATGGTATCACCCGTGCTTTGGGAGCATGAAGCGGAAGTTCGATTCTTCCTACCGAGACCATAATAAAACTTTAAACTCGATTGTGTATAATTAATGTATGCCAAAGAATAAAAAAATTTTGTATGTCGGCCCAAGTTGGGCTTACCAAAGTTTTGATCCTGTGGAATCTAATATTCCTATTACTAATTTAAATTTAGAATTAGAAATAAATGCAATTAATTTATCTGGCAACGGATTATCAAATTTAGAGTGCATTGATCAAGTCCAAAAGTTCAAAGACAACTATGATGCTATATTTTGGGTCTATTGCGAACCAATTAAAGATATAGAAAAATTAGGTATATCTTCTATCCCGGACTTGGTGCAAAATGAAAATTTCTGGAGTCTGAGGAGTGAAGCTAACTGTCAAATTTTAAAAAAAATATCTAACTTATCTGTTCCCATTGCTATAGTAGGAGCACATAGCGATATTGTTGACTGTAGCTATCCTAATATAACTGTTATTCATGATAGTTGGCAAAAATATTTAGAATCATTGATTAATTCAGATTGGCCAGAAGATGAAAAATTAAATGAAGGGTGGGGAGCAGAAATTGTTCATTCCTGGATTCATAATATGAATATCACTCGACCATCTATGTCAGTACTTGATCGAGTGTCGGCTACATTTTTTAGCTGGACATTGTTAGAGAGAGCAGGACTATGGCATGTTGTGCATCCTAGTAAAAAAGGAAATGAATTATTTTCTAGTAAGATAAAAGCCAGTACGCACTCTTGGTTAAACAATATTTGATAGATAAAAATTGCGACTGTGGCGGAATTAGGTAGACGCCTCAGACTTAAAATCTGATGTCCGTAAGGGCGTACCGGTTCGATCCCGGTCAGTCGCACCAGCTGGCATTCGTATAATGGATAATACAGGGGATTTAGTATAAATAGATACATGCGACTGTAGCTCAGTTGGATAGAGTACCCGGCTTCTACCCGGATTGTCGGGGGTTCGAATCCCTCCAGTCGCACCATTTAGTAGAAAATGTATGTATCAAAAACTAACAAACTGTAAGCATTGTAATATCTCTTTAGAGAGTATGAATGCCAACAAAAGGGCTAACCATTCAAGATGGTGCTATAAAAATCCCAAACGATCTGAATATGTAAACAAGAATAATGGATCTCAGTTTCGGACACCCGAAGTAATAGCCAAACGAACATTGGGGATTAAAAAAGCACACGCAGATGGAAAATACGATCATGTTGACCATACTGGAAGTAAAGGGTATAAACATACCGACGCCACTCTAAAAATAATGCGAGAAAAAGCACTTGCATCACCACACAGGCGTTTAGTTAGGTCTATTAGAAAATATACACAAAAGGATGGTACTATTGTTAATTTAGATTCTTCTTGGGAAGAAGCGTTAGCAATTCGCCTTGATGAACTTAATGTTAATTGGATCCGACCCGAGCCGATAAAATGGATAGATGACAATGGTATAACCCATAACTATTTTCCAGACTTTTATCTTGTTGATTTCGATG
>CAJBBV010000181.1 GCA_903951405.1 uncultured bacterium | reverse complement strand
TGCAATTTTTTACAATATATTGTTACAGTCGAAAATTGCGAAAGTCACGACAAAACAAACCTCTCGAGGAAGGACGCTTCTGGTGGAAATTAACTCTTCCAAACGGGGTAGAAGTGTTTGTAACAAAACGTGAGAGGCCATCTGAATGCATTGTTAGGATGAACATGCTATACTCAAACGCGGGAGAGGTATATTATTTGCGATTACTGCTCAACATCTTCCCCACACGAACTTTAAAAGATCTCCTCACTCGGCATCATATCAGCAATCATAGTAGCGACGAAGAAGAAACACCAAATACCGCAAATCCATCCTTCGAAGAAACCCTAACTGATGAAATGACTGATGAAAAACAATTCGTTAGAGCAGCAAATACTTTTCAAGAAGCATGTTTATTTAACGGCTTACTAAACGATGTCAAAGAAGCCATGTCGTGTTTTGAATATGCAATGATAAGTGGTACTCCACCAATGCTAAGATCTTTATTCATCACTCAAACTACTCAGGGGTTTCCGACCCTTCAAATATATAACGATCCTATCAAAAGACGAGCTATGAGTCTCGATTATATTCTTCGTCGTGGACAAGGAAACAACAGCCGTTTAGCATTAAATGACTTACTAACTGATTTGGCAGAACGATTGAAAGGGGATAACAAAACCCTCAGTGCATACGGATTGCCAGAACCTCAAGATATCAAAACAGAACTGGAACAGGAACGGCTTAAATATGATGCAGCTTACCAAGATCAACTGCTCCATCAACTAAACATGTCACATCCAAACAATCCAGAACAGCAAGAAGTCTTTGATTTTATTGTAGATGAATTAGACAATATTAATCCCGAAGAATCAAGTTACATCTTTCTTAATGGACCAGCAGGTTCCGGCAAGTCCTGTCTCGCTCAAAAAATCATGGCATACGCCAGATCAAAAGGGCATATTGCTTTAGGAACAGCGTCTACTAACTTGGCAGCAACAAACTTCAAGGATTTCACGTCTTTCCATTACCTGTTTGGAATACCCGTACTAGAAGATTATGAAATCGAAGAAGGTATTAAACTACAATGTCGACTTAAAGATAAACCAGGAAGAGAAGAACTTATACAAGCAGCGGCGCTACTTATGTGTGATGAACTTCCTAATCTTGATAAGGAGTGCTTTGAGGTAGTCGTAGACTATTTTGAGCTCCTTAAAGGGAAAATATTTATAGGAATTGGAGATTTCAAACAAATTGTACCAGTAGTTAAAGGTGGATCCATAGAACAAATCAAAATGGCTTGCATCCAAAATTCAAAATATTGGCCATCATTTCAGGTGCGATCTTTAAAAACCAATATGAGGTTAGAGCGTTTAAGACAACAAACACTTCAGAGTATACAATCAATAGATGCGCAAATTGATTCCGCCCAAGAACAGGGAAACATGGCATTTGTACTAAAATTGAATCAACAAAAAGAAGAATTGACTGCAGAAGAACTTGGACAGCGTGAATATGCAAAAATGATATTACAAATTGGATCGGGAAATGTTGAGAATACAGATCAAATATCATTTCATGATGCTAATCCTGAAATCTTCTCTACAACATACAAGTATAGACCAACGAAAGTGTTTGTGCTGGAAGATAAGGCACCAGAAGAACAATGGCTTGAATATAATGCCCGCAGTACTGCAGCAAAACTAGAAGCTTTGCACCATTTCTACCCTCAAGGTTTCCAATCGTACAAAATGCATACGAAAACAATACTAGCAGCAACAAACAGACAAATCGATGATTGGAACTCTATAGTGCAAAGACTGAATCCAAACTACTCAGACGAACAAACAAACAAATGCTTGATAAGCTTCAGTTCGGATGTGTTAAGTGCAGTTGACGATCCAAGAGATATTATATCCCGTATGCTTACAACAGAAATATTAAACAACTTCAACAGTGAAAAAGCACCACCCCACATGCTGAAGTTGTGCGTTGGAGACATTTGCTATTTGATGCGCACATTGGGTAGAAAAAATAAACTTGCAACCAATAAGCGAGTTCGTATTCTTCAATTTAACAAGGTTGGAATAAAAGTACAAACAATAGAAAACGATAATTCTCCCGGCGAAGTACACTATATACCACGAGTACGATTTCGTTTTACCCTCCCTTATGGAGAATCCTACGAAGTAACAAGAACACAATTCCCTCTTCGATTAGCATACGCTGTAAGCATTAATAAGTCTCAAGGACAGCAATATGAAGATATACTATTCGATACCACTCATCAAGCATTCACACATGGTCACTTATACGTAGCATTATCCAGAATAACGAAATACAATAGAATATGCTTCTTCACTTTTAAATCTTCAGTCGTATCTGAAAACGACACTGAAGACAAAATTTTACTACAAAATATTGTATATACAGATTTATTAGAATCAATTATGTGAATATTAATTGTCTTAGCGTTATGTTGCTTAATAATTTAAAGAAAAAAACCGCATTATTTCTAAATTTATTTTTTAAAATCGACAACTGCAGCTTGCGGCGTATGATATGTTGCTCATGTCATACGCCTACTATTACTTATATTATGAAAAAAGCCCAAATGACAAGCCGAAAGGGGCCCACCACACCCCTGGAAGGGGTGTGGTGGGGACTCTGAGGCTTGTCGATAGCTTGAAGCCCTATGCTCCTGAGTTTCTGATGAGTGTTGATGTGCGAAGCCCGCCGAAAAAGGCGGAGAAAGGTGGAGGAGTTCAAGGAAGAGTTACACCGCAAACAAAAAAAAAGGAAATTGACAATATGATGAGAATCGATGAATATAAATCAGAATCCAATTCACCAACAGCTCAGAAAATTCTGAAGCTTGGTGGATCTAATAAAGGTATATGACAAAGTATGCAGCAAAAATTTCAAACGCTAATGCTATATATTTCGCCTAAATTTTAGATTTTCAACAATGTCGTTCGATAAAAAGATTCTAACTTGATCGTAAATAGGTAACATATTAACAAACTAATTATTGAATAAGCATATCAATATACATTAGATTATTTTGCTAAAATCCGATTTTATAAACTTTTTTTAATTGCGAAAAAAATTACTTCAGCTTTTTGATAGGCTCGAGGAAAAAAATTCAGCTCATCGAGAACAACGAATCATGGGACACTATCAGCAGCTAAATTGAAGCTAAGGTAATTTGCAATCGGAATCTGTGCTTTTGATGTTAATCTGATTCGTATTAGATGACTTATGTTTGTTTTAAGTTTGTGTATTTTGTGAGTGTATTTTTGATAG
>CAJBBV010000180.1 GCA_903951405.1 uncultured bacterium | reverse complement strand
GCTACAAAACTGCAATATGTTGTTGGAAAATTGGAGAAGCTCCTGACAAAGTTATCTCAGGAGTTTGTAGAGATTGTTTTACAAGTATGTATGAAATCGGTCTGACAAAACTAAAGTTGTATGTTAAAGAAATCAAGAACAGAGTTTGTTCGCCTTGTTTGGAATCATTTGTGAATAAAAGTAAGCCTCCATCCATTTGTGAATTAAGACAAGTTCAGCATCATCTCACAACTTATGCAGGTCATACCTTGTCCAACAGTCAGAAAATTGCTTTATTATGTCCAGATACTGCACTTGCACGGGCGTCATGCACCTGGATGAACAAATATTTTGGATTGATTGGAGATTATCAGCCAAACAAGCTTGAAATACATCTTGAGCCAGTCGATAAGCTTGCAGTAAGTATGCAATGTTACTCTTGCTTCTCTTAAGCTAAATTTTATTGTTATATTTCAGATTTGGAAGGAATATGTAGACGATTTCAAACCTGTTGGGAACATTGGAGAAGAAAGTGTGTTATGGAATTCATGTTTCAGTCATGTAAAGATTCGAGAATACAAAGCTGTGACTGGAAAGTGCGAGTGCTGCGCATTTCTCTCACAGCTACGTGCCGAGAGTAGATCAGCAGCGATGAGACAAGAGGTAACGTTGTATCATCATTATCATCGTACAATGTATATGGGAGAAAAATTAACTTATTATAAAAGAAGAGAAGATGCTATATCTTTACCGAGATTGTATGAGTCCACAATAAGCGATGGAATGGCAAAATCGCACACAAGAGTGCCGTGGTTAGCTAATCTTAAAGATTCAAAGAAAATGCTTGAACAACATCTACAAGGTAATTTATCTCATGGTCGATTCATGAGAATATACCGTACTTTTAATAACGTGAAAGCTGGCTTCAATTTGGCAATTCATTACTGGTTGATGAATTTAGAGCGAGTAATTGAAAAAGAAAACAAGTTACCTCCTACTGTATATTATCAAGTAGACGGTGGATCCGAGAATACTGCACGGGCGGTATTGGCTATATGTGAGCTTTTGATTATCAAAAGATTAACGACAAAAATTATTTTTACCAGACTAGTGGTTGGCCATACTCACGAAGATATCGACTCAAAGTTTGGTAAAATTTGGACAGAAATTCGTAACAATCACGTTCTATCACCAGATGATTTTGAGTATTTTATCAATAAGGTGCTGAAATCGGATAAACAACCAGTCGAAATTGTCGACTTGTTCGTTTTACCTAATTACCAAGCAATATTAGAGCCAATATTTGACAAGGAATTTGGTTTATATGCCAAAGAAGAAAACACTGTTCTTCAATTCACTTTTGAAGCGAAACGATGTCCTGACTTTCCACTTGGATGCAAAGTAAGCAATATGTTGTGTATGTGATATGATTGTAACAAATATCATGTTAAATATAGTATTACTATAGACGAGAAAGTTTACTTTGTTCTTTAGAACACGTTGGTAGCAAAGCTTTTTCGAACTTCAAGATT